>DHXQ01000007.1:65487-65665 GCA_002413755.1 Candidatus Saccharibacteria bacterium UBA5152
CTTGGCGTGTCATCGACACCAGTTCGCCCTCTTTGGCGACAACTTGTATAGCTTCGTCGACAGAGAATTGAAAAACAGTGGCGTGGACCTCGATCATCTGGTTGTACATATCAGACGATACTTCGACCACACCCAGCTCTGTACCCTGCGCGGGATCCAGGACCAGCGATGTTTCTTC
>DHXQ01000007.1:65909-69930 GCA_002413755.1 Candidatus Saccharibacteria bacterium UBA5152
CCGCCAAAGAATCCAATCAAGCCGGCCGCACCAATATTCGGGTCGTAACCGCGCAGCTGGAGCAAATAACTATCACCCTGCTTGAGGGCAGCCATCGCTATGCTGATTTTCTTTGGCTCCACGTTCAGAACCTAATTGCTTGCAACAAATGGTAACAATGCAATGTGGCGGGCGCGCTTGATGGCAGTGCTCAAACGGCGCTGTTCACTCTCGGTCAAGCCGGTCTTTTTGCGGGTTTCAATTTGACCGTAGCCGTTGACGTAACGCTGCAAGGTTTTAACATCCTTGTAGTCGAAAAACGCCACGTCGGTGCGGTGTTTAAAAATCTTTGCCATTATATATTCCTTATCTTAATTTAAAATGGGATGTCGTCGAGGTTGATCGGCTCATCGCCAATGTCTTCGATGACGGTATCTTTCTTCTTGGCTGGTGCTGAGGCACGGCTGCTGCTGGAGCGGCCGGCGGATGCGCCGCCGCTGTACGAGCCACCACTGGCACCACCGCCCTCTTCGCCGTCACCCCCTCGCCCATCGAGAAAGGTGACTTCGTTTGCTAAAACTTCAACTTTTGAGCGCTTTTGGCCCTCTTGTTCCCAGCTGCGGCTTTGGATACGGCCCTGTACGAGACAGCGGCGACCCTTTTGCAAATACTGAGCAACTCGTTCACCAAGCTGGCCCCAAGCGACAATATCGATGTAGTCGGTCGTTTCGACCCACTCGTCAGTTTTGCTGTCTTTGTAAGCCCGGTTGAGCGCCAGGCTGAAGCTGCAAACTTGCTGGCCAGTTGGCGTTTGTCTGAGCTCTGGGTCACGGGTTAAGTTACCCATTAATATGACTTGGTTGACACTTCGTGCCATGATAATCCTCCTTTGTAGGAAACTATGTCCAGGATTAGTTGTTAGTACCCCTACCGTACGATGCACCGGCCGAAGCCGTCAAGCGATGGTGACAATTTTACAACTAAGGGCGGAGGTAGAAGATTACTCTTCTTCTTTGTCGTCACTGTCAGAATCACCGCGTTCAGCAGCCTTGCGGGCTTTTTCGGCTTTGGCAGCTTCTGCCTTGGCGATAGCCTTCAGGTCAGGACGGGTGATCAGGAAACGGATCACTTCGTCGGTGATGTTCAATGTGCTTTCGACCTTCAGGACGCTCGCTGGTGGGAAATCTACGGTATACATAACGTAGATAGCTGATTCACACTTCTTAATAGTGTAAGCCAGCTTGCGTTTGCCCCAGTTGTCTTGAGCCACGATTTTACCGTCGTTATCGGTAAAAAGCTTCTCGACACGCGAGGTTGCCTTCTCCAAATCTACTTCGAGGTCCGGGTGATATAGCACAGCGATTTCGTATTGATTCACTGTTACTCCTTTGGTTAATGCCCATACGCCCTTGCTAGCATCTATTTTTAATAAATAACTGCCAGCGGCTATGAGCTGAGTTAATGATCCACTAAGTTTAGCCTAATTACCTCTGTTAGTCAAGGGTCAGGGCCTGAGTACTTAAAAAGCCCCGCTTGTTGAGAGCGAGGCTTTTTAATTTCAAACGAATGTTTGTTTCAAGTTCATAGTACCGTGAGATAGCGCTTATGGCAAGCCCGGCGGTAATGTGTTGTGGATAACCAGGTCTGACTACCCCGTGTTACTGAACGAGGAAGGTGCTGCGGGGCGGTGGCGGGGTGCCCGCCGAGTCATCATCAGAACTATCGCCAGCTGAGCGGCCAAAGACTTGGTCCAGGCTGCTAACCAGCACTTCGCGCGGGCGGGCACCATCGGCTTGGCCGATAATCCCCTGCTCTTCCATTTCTTCCATCAGGCGGGCGGCGCGGCCATAGCCGATCCGCAGGCGGCGCTGCAGCAGGCTGGTGCTGGCCTTTTTGTTCTCGATAACGACACGGACGGCATCACGGAACATGTCACTGTCGGCATCGCCGCCAGCGCCGGAGCCGGAATCAGGCACCAGGCCACCCTTGCCGTTCAGCTGCACCGGTTGACTAATAATGTCCATATCGTAGGCCGGCGGCCGTTGCATCTTGATAAAGTCGGTCACCTTAGCGGTCTCGTCGTCAGAAATGAACGCTGCCTGGATACGCTTTGGCTTGTGCATGGTACTGGTCAGCAGGAGCATGTCACCCATGCCCAGGAGCTTCTCGGCGCCCATCTGGTCGATAATGGTGCGGGAATCGACCTGTGAGGCCACTGTGAAGGCCACACGGGCTGGAACGTTGGCCTTGATCAGGCCGGTAATGACGTCAACGCTTGGGCGCTGGGTAGCCAGCACCAGGTGGATGCCGGCGGCGCGGGCCTTTTGAGCCAGGCGAACGATCAGGGCCTCGACGTCGCGGGCGGCCATCATCATCAGGTCGGCCAGCTCATCGATGACGATCACGATGTAGGGCATGCCCTCTTCCTTCTTGAGCGTGTTGTATTCACCGATGTTGCGCTTGCCGACTTCGGCCATGGTGCGCAGACGGCGTTCCATTTCCGCCACTGCCCATTTGAGGGCACTAATACACTTCTCCGGCTCATTGATAACCGGGCACAACAGATGCGGAATGTCATTGTATGGTGCCATTTCAACCTGCTTGGGGTCGACCAGGATCAATTTAAGGTCTGAGGGGCTGTTGTGATACAGCAAACTGGTCAGCAAGGTGTTGATCATGACGGACTTACCGGAACCGGTCTGACCGGCGACCAGCAAGTGAGGCATTTTGGATAGGTCTTCGACGATCGGGTTGTTGGCGATGTCGCGGCCGATCACGAAGCCCAGCGGTGTATCACGTAGCGCGGCCCAAGCCGGTGATTTCAGCATGCTGGATACGGGTACAGTGGCCGCCTTTTCGTTGGGTACTTCGATACCGACGGCTTGCTGTCCGGGGATCGGGGCTTCCATGCGGATGCTGTGGGCGGCTAGGTCGAGCGCCAGGTTGTTCTCGAGGGCGGTGACTTTGGCGAGCTTGACGTTGCTTGGCGGCTTGAGGGTATACTGGGTGACCCGCGGACCGATGTTGGCACCGATCATTTCGACATCAATATTGAAGTTGGCGAAAGTGTTGTGGATGATCGCGGCCTTAGCGTTGACGTCACCACCGTTGGGTTTTTCTTCGCGTTGGCTGAGTAGGCTGAGCGGTGGTAATTGCCAGTTGGGATCGCTGGCCAGCGTCAGAGCATCCTGGTTGGTGGCAGAGGTGGGAGATTGGAGTCGGGCGGCGCTGTTCTTGAGGCCGCCGAAGACGCGTTTTTGCGGCTCAATGGGTGCTTCAATGCCCTCGTTAATCTTGAAGCCGGCTGGCGGATCGATTTTGCCGCGCTTTTTGAGGCTGATCAGATCGGTATCGGCGTGCTCGTCGTCGGATTCCTTGCGCGTATTCTTGAAGGAGTCCCAGATGACATTCATCGGGATGTTGAAGGCGTAGAAGGCCGCCGGCACAAAGGCAGCGATAAAGATAATCCCGGCTGGAATCTTGTCGAGGTTGGCCAGTGCGAAGTTACCCACTGAACTGCCGATTGCCCCACCCTGGCCATGCAACCAGGCGATGCTGCCGCCGTTGGCCGTGCCCCTGGTGGCGGTCGCGATATGGATAAATGCAGCCGCGAAGAACAGCGCCGCAAACAGGCTGAGTAGCTTCGGAAATGGCAGCTTGTGCTCATCGGACATAAACTTGACGACGCCCCAATAGACGAGCGCGACCGGTAAAAGATAGGCTGCCACACCGAAGACGGTCTTGGCACCGGCAAACAGAGACTTCGGTAATGGGCCGCCGGTATGGAGACCACCCAGTAAGATAAACAATGCGAGCAGCATCAGCACAACGGCGCCGGTGTACTGCAAAAACGGCGACGGCTGCCGTGGTGGCGCTGCCTTTGCCCTGCTTTTCGATTTTTTCTTTTTTGCCATAACTGTTTTATTATACCGTGCTAAGGGTTTATTGGTCTACCCATTGTTTTGCCTATCTGTTTTGATTGACATAAGCATATTATAACAATTGTATATGCTTATGTCAATCAATGCCGACTCTACAGCTT
>DHXQ01000042.1:0-2207 GCA_002413755.1 Candidatus Saccharibacteria bacterium UBA5152
GTGCGAGCCATCTCTATATTGATCGTCTCCGGGTGGTTGCGGCGGACAACATTAATTAACAGATTTATAAATTTAGTACCGGCCGTGAAGAAAGAATTTATCCGTTGTTTGCTACCAACAATGTAGGTGAACGCCAGCGTAGCCAGTACCAGCAACGTAGCTAGTGATCCGGTCGCCAGCATCGTAATATTGCTGGCCTTACCGGCGACCGCCAGTGCAAAGATGCCGAGTATAAGCACCACTTCGAAGCTGATGATGATCAAAATCAGCTTCATGACGTGCACCAGCGTCGCCTTGCTGGCCGTTAATTCCTGGCCGTCCTTGAGGCGCAGGCTGAAGTAGGAGATGCCTGTCACCCCGCCGCTTGGGAAGACGTGATTGATAAAGTTCAGCTCCAGTGATGTGCGAAACAAAAATCTGTACGATAATTTGTTACCAACAATTGCAAACAAGCGGCGATATAACCGCGCCTGGGCGTCGTAGTTCAGGAATTCGATCGGAATGATCAGCAACAGGATCCAGAGATTGACATTGCGCAGGTTCTGCAGCGTTTCAACCAATTGATCGCGAATGGCATAGACCAGCACCACCAGCGCGACAACAGTGACTATATTCAGTATCAGCTTCCAGCGGCGAGCAAAAAACGACTTCGGTTGTTGGGAATCCTTATCCATCTTTTGTTATTATACTGGAACTTTAAGGATTTACTTTTGAGACTTGGCGGAGGTCTCTTCGGCACGCAGCCTGGCGATCTCATCGCCAAACCACTGGGCACTTGGCCGAATGGTCCGCTGCATCGTCGCCCGGTCGACATGTACCAGGCCGAATTCGGCCAGCCAGCCGAAGGCCCATTCGAAGTTATCCAGCAGCGACCAGTGCAGATAGCCACGCAGATCGACGCCCTGATCAAGTGCGCCACGCATGGCGATGATCGTCTGCTCAATCCACCACTGGCGGTACTGGTCGTGATTGTCAGCCACGCCATTCTCGGTGATGTAGACCGGCTGTTTGTAGCGGTCGTACACTTCTACGAGCAGCTTATCGATCGCCCCGGGCTCCATGTACCACCCCAGATCATTCTTCGGCTGCTTAGGGGTGCTGACACCACCGTACCATGGGTAGTAATTGGTCATATAGAAATTCACGCCGACAAAGTCACTGGTAGCCCGCACGTTGTCCAGGAACCAATATTTAGCCACTCGCTGCCATACCCACTGTGTAAATCTGGCGGCCACGGACCGTGATGCCAGCTTATCGACATTCAGCGCCGTCACCGTTCCAACCTGTATGTGCGGGGTGTGGGATTTCAGCACCCTGTATGCGGCGGCGTGTGCTGCAATCAGGTTTTTGTAGACACGTACCGCGGTGAATAGATTGTGCCGTTGCGGCGGCCAGAGTCCGGCCAGATAGCTCATCAAAACGTAGGTGTTCGGTTCATTCATTGGGTTGACGAATGTCAGTAAATCACCCAGTTCCTCGGCTATCTTCTCGACGTACCGCGTGAACAGCGCCACATTCGCCTGCTTGGCGAAGCCACCGCGGTCCATAAACCAGGTCGGCGAGGTAAAGTGCCACAGCGAGACGAAGGCCTCAGTTCCCTGCGCCCGCAGTGTCGTCAGGTACGTCCGGTAGTGCTCGATCTCGGCCATATCCCATTCGCCGGCGCGCGGCTCAATCCGGGCCCACTCGATACTAAAGCGGAAGGTGTTCATATGCAACTGCGTAACGATTTTAAAATCTTCTGCATAGCGGTTGTAATGGTCAACTCCCCGGCCAGCAATATATGTTTCTGGAATCTGTGCCTGATCGCGAATTTCCGGCCAGTTTTTGAGCCGGCCGAGCAATAATTTGGTAGTGCGGTATGATTTGCTGGCGTGCGCTCGTTCCCAGCGGTCCCAATCAGTCTCTGTGCCACCTTCAACCTGATGGCTGGCAGTACTGGCACCCCACAGAAAACCTTTGGGGAAGTTTGTTTTGGTCATTAGTCGCATTATATCACCGTAATTGTCAACAATAGGGGCCGATACCGTATAATTAAAACAACATGCAAAGTTTACTCATCCTTGGTCGCCAACCGGCACTCGGTATTGCCGAACTGGAAAGTTTGTTCGGCGCGGCTGCGGTTAAGCCCTGGGGCGACACGGCCGCCCTCCTCGATGTGTCCAGCGATAAGATTAGATTTGCCCGGCTGGGCGGCAGCATCAAGG
>DHXQ01000042.1:2360-8128 GCA_002413755.1 Candidatus Saccharibacteria bacterium UBA5152
ATCGAAGGTAAAATCCAGCTTGGCATCAGCGCCTACGGCCTCCCGACCAACGTCCAGCAACTGCTGGCCACCGGCCTGAATCTCAAAAAGGTACTGCGCAGGGCTGGTCGCTCAGTGCGCCTGGTCCCCAACAAAGAATTGGAGCTCAACAGCGCCTCGGTGCTGCACAACAACCTGGCCGGCGATCACGGCATAGAACTACTACTGGTACGTGATGGCGACCGGACAATCATCGCCCAGACAACGGATGTCCAGGATATCGATAGTTACACCATACGCGACCGCGGCCGGCCGAAACGCGATGCTCGAGTTGGCATGTTGCCGCCTAAATTAGCCCAGATCATCATCAACCTCGCGGTCGCCCAGACCAACCCACTGTACGGTGACATCGTCCTCGACCCCTTCTGCGGTACCGGCGTTATCTTGCAGGAAGCCACCCTGATGGGCTTCGACGTCTATGGGAGCGACCTCGACAAACGAATGGTCGAATATAGCGACGTCAACCTGCAGTGGTTGCTCACCCAGCCGTTTTGCCCCGTTAAGCGGCCACCGGAATACGTGGGTGACCTGGATTGGCGCTACTACACTCTGGAAGTTGGCGACGCCACCAGCCACGTCTGGAAAGTCCCGCCCTCGGCCATAGCCAGCGAAACATACCTCGGTAAACCATTCACTACTCCACCACCGCCCGACGTGCTGGCGGAGACAATCAACGGCTGTAACTTGATCATCAAGAAGTTTTTGCAAAATATCGGTGCCCAGATACCGATTGGCACGCGTATGTGCCTAGCCGTGCCCGCCTGGCAGAAACGCCAGGGCCAATTCAAGCACCTACCCCTTATTGACTCTTTGCTCGAACTGGGGTACAATCGTATAAGTTTTGAGCATGCCCAGCCAGAGGATTTGATCTACTACCGTGAAGACCAGATCGTCGCCCGCCAGCTGCTCATCGTAGAAAAGATTTAAGAGGTTTATTCCATGTCACACGTGAAAGCCGGCGGTACCGCCAAAAATACCAGAGACTCACCCGGCCAGCGGCTCGGTGTTAAGCTGTCTGGCGGCCAAAAAGTTACTGTTGGCCAAATCATTGTCCGCCAAATTGGGCAGACCAAGCGTGCTGGCGACGGCACTTCGCTGAGCCGTAACTTCACCATTCACGCTGCGCGTGATGGCGTGGTTAACTTCCAGACCCGCACATTCCGCAACTTCGCCGGCAAATCCGTTCGCCGCACCGAAGTCACCGTCCAATAATCCTTAAGGGATTATACTTAAAGACTTAGCGCTCTTCGAGGAGCTTTTTGATGCGGTCGACGACGTCAGCGATGACGACTTGGGATTTGATAAGGTAGTCATCGACGCCAAGGCTTTCGGCGCGAGCCCGGTCGCTTTCCTGGCTGAGGGCGGTCAGCATAACAATCTTTAGGTTGCGGGTCTCGGGCGTGTTGCGCAGGATGTCGAGGACGTCAAAGCCGCTGACTTTGGGCATCATGACGTCGAGCAGGACAAGGTCGGGCGTGTAGCTGAGAGCTGACGCCAGGGCGTCTTCCCCGTTGATGACGCGGCGGACATCAAAACCTTCCGCCTGCAGGCGGGTCATATATACGTTGGCTAGGGCATCGTCGTCTTCGACGAGAAGAATACGTTTAGGGTGCAGCGGTGCAGTGTAATTCTGGTCTATCTCGTTTGTTTGTGTACTCATACTGCTTAAAGTATCTCACATCGGGGGTTAATGCAACAAACTCTGCACAAAACCGTCGAACATCGGGTGCGGACGGGTGGGCCGGGATTTGAATTCCGGGTGGAATTGGCTGGCCATAAAGAATGGATGTGCCAACTTAGGGTCAGCTTCGATGATCTCAACCAAGCCGTTATCGGGGTTGATACCGCTGGCTCGGATGCCCCACTGCTCATATTTTGACTGGTAGGCGGCGACGCACTCGTAGCGGTGGCGGTGGCGTTCGACAATATCCGTGGTCTTGTAGACTTTGGCGGCCAGGCTGCCCTTAGTTAGGTGACAATTGTAGTCACCGAGGCGCATCGTACCACCGGTGTTCTCCTTGCCCTTCTGGCCGGCCATGGTGTCGATAACGGCATGCGTGGTGGCTGGATCAACCTCTGTGGTGTGGGCGTCCTTCAGGCCAGCGTTGCGGGCGGCCGCGATCACCGCCATGTGTAGGCCGTAGCACAGCCCGAGATACGGTAACTTGTGGGCCAGCGCATAGCGGGCCGCCCGGATCTTGCCGTCGACGCCGCGCGAACCAAAGCCGCCGGGTACGACGATGCCGTCGTAGCCCTGCATCTTGGCAACCACATCGGCCTCCTTGGCCTTGCCGAGGGCTTCGGCATCAATCCAATCGATCTCGACGTCAGCGTGGTTAGCCCAACCGGCCGAGCGCAAGGCTTCGAAAACTGACATGTACGTATCCTGGTTGTCGAGGTACTTGGCGACCACGCCAACCCGCACCTTGTGCTTTTGCTCGCCGACCGCTCGCGCGACAACTTCGCGCCACGCTTCCAGATGCGGCTTCTTAGGGCGCTTGGTAAGGCCAAGCCGCCTGCAGATGACATCGGTCACACCAGTGTCCTCGAGCGTCAGCGGTACTTCATAAATACTCTTGGCGTTCGGCAAGAGCGCAATTGCCTCAGGTGGGACCCCACAGAACAGGCTGAGCTTATTCTTGATACTAATTGGTGCTGGCGCTTCGCTGCGGGCGACCAGAATGCTCGGGCTGATACCCAGGCCGCGGATTTCCCGGAAAGAGTTCTGGGCAGGTTTGGACTTGATCTCCTTTGAAGCACCGAGGTAGGGCATGTAGACGACATGAACATACAGGCAGTGCTCCAGGCCGGCCTTCATACCGAGCTCGCGGATAGCCTCGATGAAGCTCAGCGATTCGTAGTCGCCGACCGTACCGCCGATCTCAACAATGTGCACATCGTAACCCTTGCCGGCCTTGATAATCTCGTTCTGGATGGCTGTGGTGACGTGTGGGATGATCTGGACGCTCTGGCCCTGGTATTTACCAGCGCGCTCATCTTCGATGACCTTCAGTAACACCCGGCCGCTCATCAGACTGCTGGACTGCGTCAGCTCAGCGTCGAGGAAGCGCTCATAATGACCGAGGTCGAGGTCGGTCTCAGCACCGTCTTTGGTGACAAAACATTCACCGTGTTCGCGCGGATTCAAAGTGCCGGCATCGACGTTGAGATACGGGTCACATTTTTGGATGTTGACGTTCAGCCCGCGGGCTTTGAGGAGGTTTCCAATTGAGGCGGCTGTGATACCCTTCCCTAATCCAGAAAGCACACCACCAGTAACAAAAATATACTTCGTGGGTTTGGCCACTTGCACACGCTCCTCAATATTTACCCTTATACTACCGTTTTAGTCTACACTAGGCAAGCGATTGAGTTACTTATTGCTTGGTCATCAAATATTGGATGGCTGCATTCTTCTGCGTATCGGTACCGGCTTTGGCGTCAGCGTCCGATAATTTGACCTCCTGGTCGGGGCTGATGCCGAGGTGATTGATGTTCTGGCCATTGGGGCGGAACCAGCTGGCAACGGTCACTTTGAGCATATCGGCGCTACAACCCCCATCGTTCTTGCGGTAGCCATCGACGCAGAGCGTCTGCTGGACTACGCCCTTGCCGTAACTCTTGACCCCGATGATGCGGGCCTCGCCGTTGTCGTGAAGGGCGCCAGCGGTGATTTCTGAAGCTGAGGCGCTGCCTTCGTCGAGCAATATGACAGTCGGGATGCCGTCGAGAATGCCGGGACCGTCAGACGTGTAGGTTTGGACGACAACTTTGCCGCCGCGCTTTTCCTGCAGGATCGTCTTACCTTGCGGTAGCCATTCACTGGATACGCTCGTTGCGGCGTCGAGTAGGCCACCCGGATCACCACGCAGATCAAGGATAATACCCTTCACCTGCTTGTCCTTGAACTCCTGAGCCGTCTTGGCCATCAGGCTACTGGTATCTTCGGCAAAGGTACTGATGCTGACATAGCCGATGTTGTTGTCGAGAATCTGCGATTTGACGCTGTCGATCTTGATGGTGTCGCGGGTGATAGTAAATGGCAACGTCTGCGATTTGTCACGCACTACCTGCAGGGTAACTTTGGTACCCTTTTCGCCGCGGATCTGACTGACCGCATCATCGATCGATACGCCGGTCGTACTCTTACCATTGATGGTTGTGATGATATCCTGGGCCTTGATGCCGGCCTTGTCAGCCGGGAAGCCAGCAATTGGCGACACAATGATCAAATTATCATCAGCGTCCTTACCGAGTTCGGCGCCAATGCCGCTGAAAGAATTGTTGATCTGGCCGAAGAAGTCCGAGGCCTTCTTAGCGGTGAAATATTCGGTGTATGGGTCACCAGTAGATTCAGCTAGCCCCTGTTTGAGCCCGTCCATCACCTGCTGCTGGGTCAGTTTACCGTCATAATTGGTGCGTATTGTATCGTAGAGCTGTTCAATACTCTTATAATCTAGGTTGTCTGGCAAACCGGACACCGGCTGGAAGTTCGAACGTGAGCCTAGCAACTGGAGGTGGGCGTCGGCTGCAATGTTACCCAGCAAAAACGCCGCCGCAACTAATATAACAATACCCAGTGGCTGCATAAAAAATGAGTGCACTCTCGATAGCATTCTTTTCACACGCCCCTCCGGCACCTGTTTCTTTTCCATTACGATGTAGTATAACAGACTGATGCTTATGTTTGGCTGTACTCGTCCTGTTACCGCTTATGTGATCAACGTCACCTCTGTTAAATTAGTTGACAAATTTGCACTTTATTGTTATTATGTTTTTGATATTTTGTCGAGGCTACGTCTCCAATTTATCTGTCCTTTGACAAACAGACAGCCACGCGGTGAGAAGCCAGCCTGCTTACTTGTAGCAGCTTGACCCCTCATCGTGTGACATAGGTAAAACTCCCCGCCAATCCTGGCAACCGCATAATCCACCGAATGGAGACCGTAAGATGACGACATTCTGGGTCGTAGTAGCGACGCTCTATCTGTACTTCGCGATCGCTATCCCGCTCCTCGGTACGTACCTGCTCCACAGGAAGGAAATTCGCCGCCTGATGAAGTGGACACCCAAGGTGAACGCCAACCTCGGAATGGGCTGGGCAGTGTTCATCGTGGTGATTGACCTCATCGGGCTGTACGCCGTCCACTTCCTGGTGCTGCACGTCGCCGACCCCCACGTCCGGCTTCTCGAGTTCATCCTCTACGGGACCCTCGTACTCCAGAGCA
Source organism: Candidatus Saccharibacteria bacterium UBA5152 (assembly GCA_002413755.1). Taxonomy (GTDB): domain Bacteria; phylum Patescibacteriota; class Saccharimonadia; order Saccharimonadales; family UBA4665; genus UBA4665. The sequence continues at coordinate 7,628 of DHXQ01000042.1, forward strand.
TCGTCAGTATGTGGACCTCGGGCATCCTTGCCAAAAAGAATCCCATGCAGTACATCGGACCCATCGTGATGGCCGTGGTCGGATTCTGGGCACTCACCGTATTTGTGCTGTTCTAGCAAGCACAAGCGAGTGCCCCATCAGGCGGAGAGGCGCGGCGCCGGTAGTGGTATGCTTCCACAGATACCACGCCGGCGGCGCCCCTGTTTTACCCCACCGTCTGTTTGTTTTTCGTTTCCATGAGTGTATGTCTCATGCCGACGAGCTGAAAACAGCGAAAAACGAAGTATAAAGCCGGACCCCGCAAGGTCCGGCTTTTGGTATATGATGGATATTCTAGAAGTGTAAGAACACGAGGCCGGTGGTGTAGCGCCAGCCTTCGCTGTAGCGGCCATCAAGAGAGGCGTTGTACTGGCTGACGTAGACGGCTTGCTGGCCGTTGATGACGCTGACCTGCTCGACATACATGGCGTGGCCGTAGGCACCGGCATTGCTGATAGCGAT
>DHXQ01000042.1:8420-34910 GCA_002413755.1 Candidatus Saccharibacteria bacterium UBA5152
CCCCAGCTGTCGATGGAGGTATCCTGGCCGATGTTGCACCACTTGGCTGGGTAGCCGCCGCCGCAGTTGACCCCGGTACCAGCCGGGCCAATGTTGTACTTGGCGTTAGCGATGATCTGCTGGCGGCGAAGCTCACCGATTTGGGCATTATTACTAGAGATCTGGGCATTGAATTGGTTCTTCTGGGCTTCTGTGTAGGCCAAAAGGTCAGCTTGTTGCTGACGGTTGGCAGCCAGTTGAGCCTGTTGCGCCTTTTGGTTCTCGATCAGCTGGTCGACCTGGGTCTTTTGAATCTTCAGCTCGCTCTGCAACTTGGTGATGGCCGCGAGCGTGTCCTGGATTTTCTTTTGGACCAGGTTGCGATACTCTTCTTTGTCGACAAAATCACTGAGATTTTTGCTGGTCGCCAGCATTTCGATTGAGCTCATCTGACCGTCGACATACATGGCTTTGACGTCGTTGCTGAGGAGCGCCCGCTGACGGTCGAGGTCAGCCTGTTTTTGGATAATTTGCTGCTCGAGGTCGGCCTGCTGAGCCTGGCTGGCGTTCAGTTGGGCCTGCACGCCGTCGATCTGAGCTTGCAGCTTATTAATCGCATCCTGATAACTGTTCGACTGGGCCTGTAAGTTAGTGGCGGCAGCCTGGTTCTGGGCATTCGAGCCTTGTAAGGCTTGAATCTTGGCATCAAATTCATCAGCCCGGACGATTGGCACCATGATACCGGCCGTAGCTACCACGGCTAATACGGCAATGACCGCCGTCCGACGAACGAGGCGTGAAGAGAATTGTATCGTTTTTTGCCGTGTTTTTTTCATAAAAACCGAACTTTTGTTGTTTTGATTTTTGTAGAATACATAAGCAATATATCACACTTCATGGTGTCTGTAAATGATCCCTCTTGTGTTTAGTGCACCCGCCCGGAGCGCAAAATAATAGATAATACGCGGTTACTGTCCCTCGCCCACCAAGATACACAAAATATGCGCGGTGAGCCCTTAGATTTATAAATTTGCGGAGTTTATTTCGTTTTGAATTTGAGGTACCGCTGGGTCGCAATGATTGAAGAGGCGGCTCCTATCAGGATACCAACTCCCACCTGCAGGAGCAAGAGAATCAGGAAATGCGCGTTGAAATATTGGTGGGCATAGTTAATATCCAACAGACCTAAACTACTGGCCTGCAACGCCGAGCTGGCCGCCACAAATATGGAGTTAATCAGCAGTAGCGAAATGACTGCCGATAGCACACCGTAGATGATGCTTTCCACCACAAACGGGCCGCGGATGAAGGCCGTGCTGGCGCCGAGCAAGCGCTCGATCTGGATCTCGTCACGGCGGTTAAAGATCGCCATCTGGATAGTATTAAAGATAATCAGGGCCGAGATCACTGCAAATACACCAACGGCGATGATGCCCACCTCCCGCAGGATGTTGGTAGCATGGGTGATGTTGTCGATCGCCTTCTTGCGGTCGCCGGAATAAGATGGTGAGCCGGTGGTCTGGAGCTTCTTGTTGGTATCTGTGCTGAGATAATCTTTGATCTGGCTCAGCTTGTTCAGGTCATACGGTTTGATACGAATAGTGGCCGGAATCGGATTGCCCGCCACCGTGGCGGCGGTGAGAATGCTGGCATTAGCACTGTTTTGCGCAGCGTAGGCTGCCAGTGCCTGCTCCTTCGAGAGGTAGCTGACTGATTTGACGTTCGAGAGGTGTTTCAGGTCAGATAGCAGTTTGTCCTTCTGTACCGCTGTGACGTCGTCATTTAGGAAGACCGAGATGTCGATCTTGTCGGTGATCTGAGCGATGGTATTGGTAAACGTAGCATTTGCCACCAGTGAGAATAAGACGATGGTCAGCGTGACTACCATCACGGCCATGGCGGCAATCGCCAGTGTGGCGTTACGCAAGAAGTTGACCATGCCGGCATGGATGATGCGCAGCAGGGTTCGGAAACGGCGCTTTATCACGTCCGACCCACCTGCCGTGTCGGTTGAGCGCCGCGGGTTAACTGGCTATTCTGGGTGTTCTGGCCGGCTGTGGCACTACTCGCTAGGTCGCTGATGATGTGGCCATGCTCCATGGTAACGACCCGACGCTTCAGACGGCTGACGATTTCCATATTGTGGGTGGTCAGCAGCACCGTTGTACCGTAATGATTGACCTTCTCCAAAATCTTGATAACGTCCCAGGCATGCTTGGGGTCGAGGTTGCCGGTGGGCTCGTCGGCGATTAGGATCTTCGGTTGGCGCACGATAGCCCTGGCAATCGCCACCCGTTGGCGCTCACCACCACTGAGCTGCATCGGCATGTTCTTCTCTTTGCCTTTCAGGTTGACGATCTCCAGCACCCGCGGCACGGTGTGGTTGATCTCGCGTTTACCCATACCGACAATTTCCAGCGCGAAGGCAATGTTTTCGAAGACCGTCTTGTTGGGTAGCAGTTTGAAGTCCTGGAACACGGTCCCGATCTTGCGCCGCAGCAGCGGTATGTCGCGGTCCTTCAGCTTGTCATAATCGACGCCACCGATGATAATCTTGCCACTTGACGGCCGTTCTTCGCGTGTCAAGAGGCGCAGCAGCGTCGTCTTGCCGGCACCACTCTGCCCGACAACGACGACAAACTCCCTTGGCTCAACGTGCAGGCTAATCCGGTCGAGTGACGGCGTGCCTGACTTACCGTATGTCTTGGTTACCCTATCAAGCAAAATCATTAGTTTAATTTTACCATAACAAGCGTGAGTCCTGCCTGAAAGCTACGCTTCATCACCAATGGAATACTCGAGATAGGCATTGATCAGCGGATCGAGGTTGCCGCCAAGTACGCCATCGATGTCGCTGGTTTCGTAACGGGTGCGCAGGTCTTTGACCTGCTTGTAAGGGTGGAGCACGTAACTGCGGATCTGATTGCCCCAGGCAGCTTGCTCGTTCGGACCCTTCAGCTCTGATACGGCGGCGGCGTGTTGCTCCATCTGGAGCTGCGCCAGACGGGAGCGCAGGATGGTCATGGCGGTTTCGCGGTTTTGGAGTTGGCTGCGTTCGTTCTGGATGGCCACCACGATATTGGTCGGCAAGTGCGTAATCCGTACCGCGCTGTCGGTGGTATTGACCGATTGGCCGCCCTTGCCGCCGCTGCGGTAAACGTCGATCTTCAGGTCTTTGTCGTCGATGACGACGGCGTCCGGCTGGTCCACCTTGGGCATAATTTCGACTTTGGCAAAGCTGGTTTCGCGCGATTCGGCGTTGAATGGACTCAGGCGGACCAGCCGGTGCACCCCATGCTCACCCTTGAGCTTGCCGAAGGCAAAGTTGCCGCTGATTTCGATGGTCACACTCTTGATACCGGCTTCTTCGCCGGGCGATTCTTCGATGGTCACTACCGACCACTTGTGCTGCTCACAGTAACGGACGTACATCCGCAGCAGCATTGCGGCCCAATCCTGGGCGTCGTTGCCGCCGGCCCCGGCATGGATACTGAGAATCACATCGTAACTATCGTAGGGACCGGCGAACTTGAGCTCTTCCTTGAGCTCAGCAAAACGGCTCTCAATCTCTGTGAATTGCTGGCGCAGATCATCGACAAGCGCCTGGTCAACATCTTGGCCCAGCCCGAGTAGCTCGTGGATATCGCTGATTCCCTGCCTTAGCTCGAGCCATGGTGTTACCCGGCCATCCAGCTTAGCGAGCTCTTTGACAATTGTCTGGGCCTGTTCGTTATAAACCCAAAAATCTGGCTGGGCGCTGGCACGCTGTAATTCCTGCCGTTGACGTTCCAGCTCGGCAATTTGGAGTTTACCGCTAGCTGCGGCAATGCTCGCCGCCAACTCGGTGGCCTGGGACTGAAGGGATTCGAGGTCGTGCATTACTGACTATTATACCCTGCCCTTGTGATCACTCCGTTACTTTAGCTTACTTATGCTGAATCAGCTGTTGCATGAATGGCAGATGAAACGTGTTAAGTGAGGCATCGCTGACTTTCCAGAGATAGTAACCGGCACTAATAACCAATACGACGATAATTAATAATAGAAGCTTTAGGGCTTTGGTCGGCCGCAGCACATGCCAAACCTGCCGGGTCGTCTGACTATAAATCCGGCTGTCGCGCTTCTCTTTTTCTGGCTTCGCATCAAAGGTAGCTACCGGTGCAGGAAGTGGCGTCTCTTCTGGTTCGGGTGGCGCAACTGGAACAATCGGTAACTCGACCGTTTCGACGGGAGTTGATTCCGGCTGCGGTGCTGGCTCGGGGGTTGGCAGCGGTGTTGGCTCAGCAACTGGCATGAGTACTGGTTGCGGTGGCTCGGGCTGCGGCACAGTTGTATAGACCGGCACCGTTGGATTGTCGACTGGTGCCCATGGAAAACGATTGGTTGTCGGATGCGGCGCAATCTCGATAGTTTTTTCACCAATTTGGACCGTGCTGCCGGGGGCTGCCGCCGCAAGATTCGATCGCTCATCGGTCGACATTACCGGTGGCGCAACTGGTGTTGTATGGAGCTCAGCCGCATGGGCAGCTGGCGCACGCAGATCAAAGGTCGGGCTGACGTAGCCAGACGGCGTGATATCGATATCAGACGGGACATCTGAGTTGACGATTACCTGGTCACTTTGCTGACCCGGTACACTTTGACCAACACCTACGGTGCTATTCGGACTTTCAGCCATATTCGCCCATTATAAACTGCTTATGCCTGACAGCGCTAGTCTAGAATCAAGTTCAGCGTGACGTGAGCCCGATTAGCGGGTCGACCACAAGCGCTCGATATGCCCTTGCAGGCCAGCCGCATACTCTTCGCCGCAATTGCCCAGGACGCCGAAGCCACGGACGTCTTCTTTGAAGAGCTCGCGGGCAACATTGATAATCGCCTCTTTGGTGACCGCCTTGATGCGCTTCGGTACTTGATAATAATCATCGATGACTTCATCGAAGAAATAGCGGCCGCTGTAGCCATTGGTAGTGCCACCGACCGTCTGGGCACCGCGCTGGAAACGGCCGAGCGAATATTGCTGGGCGGCCTCGATATCACCTTTGTCTAGATCGCCAGTGAAGATCTTCTCGAGTTCTTCGACCACAATCTCAAATAGCGCAGCAGCGTTCTTAGGAGATACCTGGGCGCCAAACCACCAGTTACTGTTGAGTTTCGCTTGCCCTACACCAGAACTCATGCCGTACACCAGGCCGCGTTCGCGGGCGGTACCGAGGATCTTGGAGTGCAAGGTCTCGGTCAAAATGGTGTTCAAAAGGTTGAGGGCATCCTGCTCGTCCTCGGTCAGGCGGCGGCGCATGAAAGTATCAATGTAGAAATACATGTTCTTGACGGTCGGATTGTGGATATACAGCGGTTTCTCGAGACGCTGCGGACGTTCGTCTGGTAAATCAGTCCGGACTGTACCGCGCGGTAACGCCATCGTGCCAAAGTGTTGTTCGATGGCTTCCAGCCGCTTGGGTGTGATGTTGCCACCGATCACAAAGCGCATATTCTTGGAGGTGTGTGTCGACTCGTAGTGGGCTTTCACGTCTTTGAGTTTGACGTTTTTCATCAGGCGCAGGCGTTCCTGGTCGGTTTTGGCCAAAAAGCCGTAGCTTTCGCGCAGTGCCAGACTGAGGTGTCGGAAATGGTTGTTGGCCCGAGCAGTCAATTCCTCGCGGACGTTGCCGAATTCGGCGGTAAATTCTTCGCGCAAGAACAGTGGTTCGGTAATCGAAACGATTAGCAGTTCGAGCACTCTCTCCCATTCAAAATCAGCACATTCCGCCTCGTAGGTGATGTCATACACGCTAGTGCTGGCATTGCTGTAGGCACCGTTTTTCTCGATTTCCGCTTGAAAATCGCGGGCCCGCGGAAACCGGGTGTTGGCACCCAGTAGGATGTGTTCCATCAGATGTGGCACTTCCCACTTCTTCTCCTCGACCAGATATTCGCCGGCCCGGAAGTTGAGCTCGAAGTTCATTACCTGGGCATCAGGAATATGCACCAGTAAACCCCGGATCCCATTAGGCAGAATTAATTCAGAGACAGTATGTTTCATTTTATTTTAGATCCGAAGCGTGCCGAATAAATCGGTCATTTACGCTTCCGCGCCTGTGCTTTGCGCTTACGTTCAACTTTATGTGCTTTTTTACGCTTATCAGTCACCTGCTTGGCGTCGTTTTGAGCCGATTTTTTGCTCACAAAGTCAGCTTCTTCAAATTCGTCACCAGCTTCAGACAATTGGTTGGCGTTACTGATTGAGCCGCGAGCAGCGCGGGTCAGTTCAGTCTCTACAACGCGGTTTAGCTCAGATTCATCGACTGGCTGCGCGTGGAAAAGCGCCCGGACGACTTCGTGGCGCAAGGTTTGCTGCATGCTTTCAAACAGTATCTGACCGCGTTTGCGGTATTCGACGAGTGGATCCTGCTGGCCGACACTCATCCAGTGGATGCCCTCGCGCAGATGATCCATGTTCTCAAGGTGTTGCATCCAGAGGTTATCGAGGATTTGCAGGTAAATATCGCGTTCAACTTTACGCAGAATCTCTGGCGTAAAGGCGGCTTCGCGGCCAGCATAGAGCTCCAGGGCCTCAGTCAGGAGCACTTGTTGGAACTTGTCAGTGTCGGTATCAAACAAGCGGTCCAGTGTCTCGTCGTCGAATGGGAAGACTTCGCGGACAACGTCTTCGAACTCATCGGTGGTCAGTAGCGGCGACGCCACCAACATTCGGACTTCGTCTTCGACAAAGATCTTGATGCGCTTGTTGATGTTGGGCTGCATCAGGATTTCGCGGCGCATCACGTAAGTGGCACGGCGGTGGCGGTTCATGACGTCGTCGTACTGGACAACGTTTTTACGCTGATCGAAGTGGAAGCCTTCGACCTTCTTCTGCGCCGATTCAAGACTTTTGCTAATCACACGGTTCTCGATCGGCGTGTCGTCATCAACGTTCAGACGGTTCATGACTGAGGCAATCCGTTCACCACCGAAGATACGCATCAGGTCGTCTTCGGTACTGACCAAGAACTGGGTCAAACCAGGGTCACCCTGGCGGCCGGCACGGCCACGGAGCTGGTTGTCAATACGGCGTGACTCGTGACGCTCGCTACCGAGGACGAACAGCCCGCCGAGCTCTTTGACACCGTCGCCGAGCACAATGTCGGTACCACGACCGGCGATGTTGGTTGCCAGTGTCACTGCGCCCTTTTGGCCGGCCGCCGCCACAATCTTGGCTTCGCGTTCGTTATTCTTGGCGTTCAGGACTTCGTGCGGGACGCCGGCTTTGTTCAGTAGATTGGATAGGATTTCGTTCTTCTCGATGGAGACGGTACCGACCAGCACTGGCTGACCCTTTTGGTGCAGCATCTTCAGTTCGCGGGCGATGGCCTTGAACTTACCAGCCTCGGTGCGGTAGATCCGGTCCGGACGGTCGACACGGGCCAAGGGGCGGTTGGATGGGATCTCGACGACAGCCAGCTTGTAGATCTGGTGAAACTCCTCAGCTTCGGTCATGGCCGTGCCGGTCATGCCGCCCAGCTTTTCGTAGAGGCGGAAGTAGTTCTGGAACGAGATCGTGGCCAGCGTCATCGACTCCTGCTGGACTTCGACGCCTTCTTTGGCCTCAATTGCCTGGTGCAAGCCTTCGTTGTAACGGCGACCAGCCAGCAAACGACCGGTGAATTCATCAACAATCACGACTTCACCATCTTTGGTGACAACATAATCTTTGTCACGCTTAAAGAGCGCGTGAGCTCGCAGCGCCTGCTGCAAGTGATAGATCGTCCGGATATTCTCAGCACCGTAGAGGTTATCAATACCGAGGATCTTTTGGACCTTCTCGACGCCATCATCAGTCAGAATGACCGTTTTGCGCTTTTCGTCGGTTTCGAAGTGCTTGTCTTTGACGAGCTGCATGGTGACTTTGCTGAATTGGGCATAGGCATTACCGCTGGTGACCGAAGGCGCCGAGATAATCAGTGGTGTGCGGGCTTCGTCGATCAGGATAGAGTCGGCTTCGTCGACGATGGCGTAGTGTAGGTCGCGTTGGCGCAGCTGATCAGTTTCGCGAACCATGTTGTCACGCAGGTAATCAAAGCCCAGCTCGTTGTTGGTGCTGTAGGTGACGTCAGCAGCGTAGGCTTCCTGGCGGGTGCAGGGGCGCAGGTGGCGGAAGCGTTCGTCGTCGTGCTGTTCGTCGACGTAATTCGGATCATAGATATACGAATGATCGGGGATGATCACACCGGTGGTCATGCCGAGGAAATGATAGACGGGTGCCATCCAGCCGGCACCAATCCGAGCCAAGTAATCATTGACCGTCACGAAGTGGGCGCCCTTGCCCGTTAAGGCATTGAGATACAGTGGTAACGTAGCAACCAGGGTTTTACCCTCACCAGTCTTCATCTCGGCGACGCTACCCTCGTGCAAGACCATGCCGCCCATCAGCTGGACGTCAAAATGGCGCTGGTTCAGTGTGCGGGTCGCGGCTTCGCGCACCACGGCGAATGCGTCGGGCAGAAGTTTATCGATCGAGTCTTTTTTGAGGCGTTTCTTGAGCACATCGGTCTGGGCTTGCAGCTTGGCATCGTCCATTTTGGCATACTTGTCGGCTAAGGCATTGACGTCTTTGACGCGCCGCTTAAGGCGTTTAACGGTCCGGGCCTGTGGATCACCCAAAAGTTTCTTGAATACAGTACTCACTCGTGTCTCCCTGTGTCACTTGTCGGATAAATAGTCAGGGTATATTGTAACCTGTTTTGGCGAATAAATCGACACTCAAATCTACAACGAATAGCAAAATCTGTGAGGACTGTTTAAGCCGACAATTTCTTGACTGCCCGGCTGGCCAAACGACGACGTAATGCCCCCGTGGCGTGCATCTGCTTATACTTACCAATTTGCTGCTTGAGCTTGGCCTCGACGATGTCGACAGCCGAAAAGGCATTGGACATGCTCTCCGAGACATTGATGATTTCGTGTGGTAAGTGCAGTGTGACTTCGCAGGTAAACTGCTTGTTCTCGGATGATTTGGCTTCTTTGAGCCAGACTTCGGCATGGGTGCTGGTGCGGGCCGCACGCGGTACGTAATGGTCCAGGTAGCCAATCTTTTTGGTAATGTATTTGTGTAATCTATCGTCAATCGTGGCATGCACGCTATTGATGTCTAAGCGTTGGATCATAGGTCCTCCTAGGCTTTAGTATACTCTCACACTTGCTGGCTTTTAGCCGCGACGCGACCAGAACCGAGCCTGGGCCTCTGTGTAGTGCGAAAACAGTTGCAGGATCGCAAATAGCACGGCCGACGTCAGTAAGCACCCCCAGCCGACGGCTGAATTACCTGAATAGACACAAAAAACACCGAGTGAGAACAATCCCACCAGACACATAGCCCACCAAAGTGTCAACCACAGGCGCGAGGACGTAATATACCGGCCCATAACCCGGAAGCCGCCAGCTGAGTAGACATGCAAATCCTGATCAATCGAAGCCAGGGTATTTGCCTGAGTCCAGCTCGGAATTCGGTCCTCAATCTCCTTCAGGAGATATTCGGCGACTTGCATTATGGCGGCATATTGCTCCGGGTCATTGAGCACGGGTCGGTTAGAAATAATCCTCAGATGGCTGCCGTAAATTTCGACATCGAAGCGACTGGCGTGCAGCTTGAGAACTTCCATAACATCCGGCGTTATGATACTCAGCGCTACCGCCTCGTACCCCACCGGAACAAATACATTAAAATACTGCGAAAAATCCCCTTCCAAATCAATCCGCTGCGAGGAGTCGATGACTGTATTCACGCCGTGGCCACCGGCCTTCAGGCTATCAAGATATATATGCGGCATTTCAACCGGTAAGCGAATATCAATGCCGTGAAAATTGCCAAAAGCCGTATACGACTTAATGTTGTTGCCGTACACATAGCCGTACTCCGTCTGTGACCGCGACATAAGAATGCCAGCCGTAGTATTTGGGGCCAGCCGACGGACAACCAGATAAATGACGGACATCGCTAGCAGCGTCAGAACGGTACTTAGCAGTGCACCGAGGATATCACCGTTCACAGCTGCGTACGGCCACCTAGATAGGGGTGCAGCACTTCAGGGATCATGATGCTGCCGTCGGCAGTTTGATAGTTTTCCATGATAGCGGCCATCGCCCGGCCCAGTGCAAAGGCGGTGGCGTCATTGGTGTGCACCAGCTCGACCGGGCTGTAGCCAACACTGTCTGGGGTGCGGCGAACCCGGATCTTGAGATCACGTGCCTGGTAATCGGTCATGTAATCAGCGGTGTGCGTCTCGCGATACTTGCCCTCCCCCGGGAACCAGCAATCAATATCGATGCCACGAGCATTGGGTTTACCGATGTCAAACGTACACTTCTGCAGGACTCGGTATGGCAAACCGAGCTGAGCAACCAGGTACTCCTGGATAGCAACTTGCAGTTTGTGCTCGTCGAGCCCGGTCTCGGGTGTACTGAAGACTTCCATCTCCAGCTTGTCGAACTGGTGCATCCGCAGGATGCCTTCGGTATCCTTGCCGTAGGTGCCGGCTTCGCGGCGGAAGCTGGTGCTGTAGCCGATATAACGGATCGGCAGCTGCTCTTCGGGCAGGATTTCGTTCCAATACATCGTACACAAAGTGTGTTCAGCAGAAGCGTTGAGCCACAGGTCGTCACCCTCGAGCTTGTAGGTGACTTCGGCGGCGTTCAGTCGGGCACTGGCGGTATATGGCTCAGTACGTAACATAGCTGGCGGTAACACCGGTGTGAACGGCTTGGCTGCGACGTGGAGCCCGTTGTCGTCGATCAGCTGCTGCAGGACTTTTTCGTCACCCAGGGTGTCCATGACGTATTGGATAATCGCGAACTGCAGGCGCACCAGGTTGCCTTTCAGGTAGGCAAAGCGGCTGCCGCTAATCTTGGCGGCACGCTCTTTGTCGATCAGGTCCTTGGGCTCAGCCAGTTCGTGATGCTGCTTAGGCGTAAAATCGAATTGCTTCGGCTCGCCAACCGTTTTGGCGACGACGTTCTCATCCTCAGACGCACCGACGGGCACATCATCGAGCGGCATGTTTGGTATAGCCTTGAGCAACTGTCCGTATTCTTCTTCGAGCGGGCCGAGCGTATCCTCTAGCCCAGAAATCTCTTCCTTGAGTTGTTTGCCTCGGTCGATTTGCTCGGGGGTCGGCTTGCCGCCCTGTATGCTTTCGCTGAGCGTGTTGCGGCGGGCCCGCAGCTCTTCGACCTGCGTGACGCGCGTGCGGCGCTCGACGTCGAGCTCCAGGAGCTTGGATACATCAACTTTATAACCTTTTTGGGCAGATTTCTCGGCCACGAGCTCAGGATTGTCTCGGATAAATTGGATATCTAGCATATGTACGATTATATCGTCTATTAGTGCAAACTTGAAACTTCGTAATCCGTGCCGTTACTCTCGATCGTTCCCAGGCTATATGAAGTGCATCTCAAGCTAGCATCACCGCAGCCCTCCGGGCTCACAACATAGGAGTAGGCATGCGGTATAGGGACAGGCACCAGAGTACTATCGATACCCCGGGGGTCCTTAAATGTTTGGTCATCCAGACCGGCGAAATTAGCTGTCCGAAATTGCGGGCTATTCAGATCAGTGAATGACGGATAATAACCGTTTTGGGCATGATAGCCCTCCAGCTGAGCCTGTATTGCCTTCAGGTCCACAGTGCGTTCTGTGTCCAGGCTCTTTTGTTGTATCCCATTGTATGTGGTCACGACGAGTGCCAGCACGATACCAGCGGTGACTAATAACCCGAGCACGCCCAATACGACCGTGATAATTTTTATGATCTTATTATTTGCCTGGTAGCCGGCAAGATATTTACCATCCGTTGATTTTAATTTTCCGAAGGCAATCAAAAAGAGGTCGATGAGAGACCAGACCCCTAGTCCACCCCCGGTTAGTAACTTAACAACACCGGTGGGTATACGCCCCAGATAGAACCGGTCCACCCCGAGACCTCCCAGGAAATATGATAGAACCCATGTAATGACGTAGCCCTTGCTGGACTCGTCAGGGTTAGTCGGCTGGCCATACGTTGGTGGAACAGTGCCTGGCTGGCCATACACGGGCTGCGGAATTGGCTGAAGATTTGGCGGCGCGGCATAAATTGGCTGGCCATTTGCCGCCTGGGGAGCCGGCGGGGTCGGGCTCTCGGGGTTAACTGGCGCGTTTGGCAGTGGTTCGTCTGGCATAATTCTCTATCTCCGTTACATACGTCGTTATAAGTTAATGCAATAGTAGCACCTTATACCTAATAATTTAAGCAGCTTATGCTTATCACACAGGCGGTGTTATGACACGTTCATTGTCAGAGACTATTGAGGATGTCTTGCTGGCCACCAAGGCCGCCCGATGAATTCGGCAGCTGAACTCCCTGCAGGCCGTCAAGAAGTTTCGGAAGCAGTATGGTCGACGCAATACTGATAGCAATAAAAATCAAAATAGGTACCACGACCATACCAATAATCGTCCAGACCTGGACTGATTTTTTGTGTTCCTCATAACCGCCGAGGTAGGCACCTTCTCTAGTTCGAAGCATGCCAAAGGCAATCAAAAAGACGTCGACATAGGCCCAAAGTCCGAAACCGCCGAGGGTCAGCGCTTTGAATACGCCGGTCCAAACCCGGCCCGTATAGAAACGATCAGCTCCAATAATCCCGAGTGCACTCGACAAGAGCCATGCCGTCGTATATGACGGAGGCGCCACGGCTGTAGCTAATGCGGATAGGGCAGGTGTTTCAGGGCTCATCTGTCTATCTTAATCCTTCTTCTTGGAAACTTTTTGCTTAGCTAGGGCTGCCACTGTCAGCTTGGCGCGCTCCCGGGCGTAGGCGCAGAATTCGCATTCCCCGCCCATGATGTGGTCACCGACTGGCGGCATGTCGTCGCTATCCATGCACTGCTTCATCTTGAGGAGAGTCGGCTCGACCCAGCTGTCATTGCCCTGGTATGGGATCAGCTTGGTTTTGAATTCCAGCTTGTTGTTGAAGCCTTCGCTGTCGAGCCGGCCGTTGGTATAGACAAAATACGCCGTATTACTGACTTGGAGGCCGTTTTGGCGCAGCAGCCACTGGTAGACTTCCACCTGGCGTTTGTAGCTGATCTGCCAGTCGCTGTCGATACTGACATCCTTGGCCTTGCTGGTGGCCTTGTAATCCACGACGATAACTTCCCCGTCCGAACTCAGCCACAAGTCGTCGACGGCACCAAACACCAATAAATTAGTCGCAGCGTGCGGGGCCTGCACGCCGACAAAGTTTTCGCGCCACTCACCCAGCTTGTCGTGAGCAAATGGGATCGCCGCCACCGAATATTCGAGCATGATGGGGTGCGGTTTAGCTTGGCTACGGTAGGTATCAAACTCTTTCTTGAAGAGTTCGTCGATGGCTTTGTTGATATTGAACGGCGGACTGGATGGTCGGGTAATCTTCAGGCGGACGTCGAGCCAGAAACAACGCGGGCATTGCATGAAAAGCTCGATCTTGCTGCGGGACACCTTGAACGGTGCCTTCTGTCCAGGCTTGTACGGCTGACTACGTTCCCTCCAATAATCATTCGGCATTATTACCAGTATAACTGTTTATGGCAACACCATCGAGACAGCAGTGTTGTAGTTTATTATCTAGCCGACAGGCTGCGCATTACCTATAACAGAATGAGCAAATGCTACATACTTGTCGACTTCTGCAGCTTGTGTTCTCGTAAATTGCTCACTGATCGAGGGGTGCAGCTCTGTGCCTTGGTTACTGATGACTAATGGATCAGATGGCAGACCATTCAGCAGAGGGTCGGATAGGTCGTTTCGTAGTACCTCAGCTGTTGCCAGATCATTACTCATTGGGTCGTTAGATGTGCTGATATCAACCGCACTGACAGCCGTTATCCCTGTTAGCTCTTGGGTGGCAATGTACTGGTTGAGGTCTTTGGAGCCCGTAATCTCCAGATAGGTTACGTCGGTGGCACAAACAGCCCGTACCGGCTGCGAACCTTCCGTGGCGGCAAAGAATGTCTGGAGCAGTTTATTACCCATTCGCTTGATTACCACGTAGCCACCCCGACTCGGATGATATTGGGTGGTCACGGTGTCCGTATTTTCGAAATGGTTGCCTTTGATCGATGCAAACACCGTATCGCAACCGCTTGTATTGGCGCGGGCCAGGACGACCGCTTTCGCTTTGCCGCGATCGACATCTGTTTGGCCGGCTGTTGGCCGTGGAGTCGGCTTAAGTATGACCTCAGGTGTTGGTTTTGGGCCCGACAGCAGAGTGTAGGTAGCAACCCCAACACCTACCGCACCTAGGGCAGCTAATTTAGCCGCGCCTATGGCAATTCCTCGAGCTCTCGGGCTTCGTATGATATCAGTAAATCTCGTCTCCATGATATTGATATTTTACACCATAGTTAAGTAAATAAGCAAGTCGAGTGGCTTACTTAAGCAGGGCGTGGTGGCCACCGGGCTACGCTAGTTCGTGATTTTGTAGGGCCCGGACTTCTCAAGCTGGGTTTGTAAGACGTAACTCGTGCAGGCTACCTGGACGCCGTCACAACCTTGAGGGCTGGCAACATAGCTCACGTCATTCTTGGTGAGTACCACCGAATTTTCAGTCAGAGTCGGATCTGAAATGAATGTTTCATCGCTAGGGTAACTGCCAGTATGGTTAGCGGCATATTCGTTCACATTCGCAGAGATTATGCTGAGGTCATTCTTGCGCTGGACATCACGGCTGTTGGACTGCAGCGCCGGCACTGCCGAGAATACAATGAGTAATAGAAATCCGGCTACTGCGAAGGTGGCAAGTACTAGCCCAACAATCGCCAGGATTACTCCCACATGCTTTTGAGTATCAAACCCAGCCAGTGGTCGACCCTGGTCATCGCGTAATTTGCCAAACGCGATGAGGATAAAATCTATAAGACTCCAGATGCCTAAACCACCGCCAGTCAGTAGTTTGACTATGCCGGTACCAATGTGACCGAGGTAAAAACGATCGATGCCTAAACCTCCAAGAAAGAATGAGAGTACCAAGGCAGCAACGTAACTCTTATCTGACACGTTTGCTGATGCGGGTGGTATCGCGGCTATCACCGGCTGCGGGATCTGACCTTGTGGTTCCATGTCTTTATCTTCCTGACGTCTTAATGACTGCAGTATAGCAAAAGTAGTTAAGTTATATAAGAGCGCGCAGTGACAAGACTGCCAGCGTCTCGATGTGCGGCGTGCGCGGAAAGAAATTGAAGATTTCGAAATGCGTAATATCGTAGGCTGCTTGCAGCCGTGCCAGGTCACGGGCATGGGTAGCTGGGTTGCAACTGAGGTAAACGATTGTTTTCGGCTGTACTTCAAGCACCCGGGCCGTCACCTTGTCATGCAGGCCGGCGCGGGGCGGGTCGAAGATCACCGGGCGGTCGCCAACGATATAATCCAGCGCCTTCTCCGTACTGGCCTCGATGACTGTGGCCGCTGACCCACCCCGCCGCAGGCTGGTTTCGGCATTCTGGGCTGCCATCCGGACGCTGGCCGGGTCGAGCTCCACCAGATCGACTGATTCGCTAGCCACGCTCAGCCCAATCGAGCCAACGCCCGCGTACATATCCGTCACAACTGGCGCATCGCCCAACTGCTTACGGATGACCGTCAGAGCCTTCTCAAACACTGGCAGGTTGACCTGAAAGAATGAATCGACATCGTAGACGAATGACGTACCCAGCAGATCGTCATGCAGCAGGCAGTCGCCGAGCTCATAGAGCAAGTCTGTGGTAACAGAGGCGGGGCTCTTCGGATTTGAGTAATACACCCGCAACCCCTGCAGCTCCGATGGCAATGCCGTATCCATGTCAGTCTCCGGACTGTGGCCAAATAAACCATCAAAGGTCTGACGCTTGACGAACAGTGCGGCCACTGCCCGCCCCTGTTGATCGGCCCTCACAATCACCGTTTTGAGGTCGCCAGCCCGAACACTAAATTTGTTCAATTCGGCACAAACCGCGTTAGCGGCGGCATCCACGGCCGGCAAGGCTAATCTACTGCCCTGCACGATCTGCTTACCGTGGCTGCCCCGCTGATGCAGCGCCAGATGCAGCCCGTCATCGTCACCCCAGAATGAATACTCCATCTTGGAGCGGTAATTCCACGGCCGGTCATCGTGCACCACCTCCGCGAGGCCATTGGCAGCATCAGCCTTGGAGAGATTAACTTTTTCATGAGCGAACAGCTCCTCGACTATCTCGCGCTTGTACTTGTTCTCAGCGTCATAGGTCATCATCTGCCATGGTGAGGTCGCCAGGTAGTTGGCCTCAGAGGGCTCGACGCGCTCCGCCGAAGCCTTAACGATCTCTTCGGCGATTGCTTCAGCATACGAATGCTTAGCCTTAATAATCCGCACTCGTACGGTCTCGCCGGGTAGCGCATTCCAAACAAACACCTTCCGGCCATCGGCCAGTGTCGCCAGTCCCTGGCCACCATGAACCAGTTTTTCGATAATAACTTCTTCGAACATCTACTTAGTGTACCAAACTACCAGCTATTTCAGTCCATCGATGACATGGATAATATCCTGAGGACGGGCCGCCATGGCAGTTGGTAGCATGTCGCGTAGGAAGTTCGGGTTCGCAAAGCCCCACTCGACGGCTATCACCCGCAGCTGGATTGACTTAGCTGACAGCACGTCGCGGGTCTCATCACCGATGTAGATGCATTCATCCGTCTGGAGACGATTGCGCTTCATCAGGCGGCGCAGGACGCGCGGCTTACCGAACAGTCCAACACCCCCTCGAATGCTCACAAAATACGGATATAAATGATAGTGCTTCAGGAAACGTTTGACGTTACGGGTGCTATTGCTACTGACGACGAACAGTTGGTGGCCTTCGGCATGTAACTCTTCAATTACCTTACCCATACCATCAAACAGTGGCACATCGTTGATCCGGCGCCCCATCAAGCGGCGACCGCGCACCAGCAACCACGGAATTTTCCAAAATGGCACGTGCAACTCCCGAGCCACCACTTGGAGCGGCTTGCCCTTCAGTTCGTGCATCTGAGCGGCGGTTAACACCGTCTTCGAGCCCGTGATAGTCTCAAAGACATCTACAATCACCGCAAAACTATCAGCGATCGTGCCATCAAAATCAAAAATTATCGCTGCCATATGTTATCTATAGTATACAGGACTAGAGGGCTTTGTACGGCACGTGGCACATGCCCCGCCCCGTCTTCTCGGCATACTTCTGATGATAATCCTCAGCTTCGTAGAACGGCCCGGCCTGCTCAATCTCGGTGACAATCGGATCTTTGTAATCCTTCTGTACATTCTGCATCACGGCCTCGGCGATTGCCTTTTGCTCATCGCTGAAATAATAGAGTGCCGAGCGGTATTGGTCACCGACATCCGGACCCTGGCGGTTGAGCTGTGTCGGGTCATGTAGGCGGAAGAAATGCCGACATAAATCCTCGAAACTGATTTGAGCAGCGTCAAACTCCACCCGTACCGCTTCTGCGTGGCCGGTATTTTGGTAACAAACGTCCTCATAGGTCGGATCCTCAGTTGTACCACCAATATAGCCAACTGTCGTCTGCCTGACTCCCGGTACCTGATCGAAGTAAAACTGAACTCCCCAAAAACAACCGGCGGCGAAAATTGCTTGTTCCATGGCCTACTCCTCTACCCGGACATCGCGCCAAAAGGCGACGTAGTTACTAAAATCTTTTTTGACCGTCCTGATGGCGCTCTCCAGTGGCTCGGGGTAGCTCCAAGCGTTGTCCTGACTCCAATTATCTCCACTATCATCGGAGTGCCCAACGTCAAAGTACTGGCAGACACCCTTCCAGGGGCAAGTATATGGCGTATCACTCTCCCGCAAGAACTCTTGCTTGACGCTCGATGGTGGAAAATACCAGTTTTGTTCAATATAGGTCAGCTCTGATTTATCGGCCTCAGCAATTACCTGGTCATTCCAAATGGCTTTCATACGTACGCCCCGCTTTCACTATAAATTATACCAGCTTACTGGTACGTGAAGCCATCAGGCAGCACGGCATCTTCGTCGCCAGTGATGTTATCGACATCGACAACGCCAGGAGCATGGGCTGGCGCCTGAGCTTTGACGGTGTTTGTGTCAATAAACACCAGGTTCTTGACCTGGGTACCACCGAATAAGATAACGCTGTCTTTGGCAAAGCCAGAACCATAGATTGTGACGTCAGTCGTCGTACCAGCCGGGCCGACTGCCGGCTCCACTTTGCGGACGCCGACCGTCCCGGCGTAACGAAAGCTGGCGGGTAGCGTATTGCTTTGACCCTTCAGGCTTACAGTCACGAAGGCCGCCCCAGGTACCGCAGATGGCGGAGTATACGCAATAAATTTCGTGCTGCTAATAAGCTTCACATTTCGGGCCGGCAGATCACCGAAGGTAACCTGCATATTCTTGGTGAAGTTCTTACCGCTGACAGTGACCAGCGTGCCGCCTTGCAGCCCCCCCTCCAACGGCGCCGTGTCGACAACTGTCGGCCAACCGTGCCGTGAGGCGCATTGAGTGGCAGTCTCCCCGGCTCGGCAGGTCGAGCGGGCATGCACGACATAGAGTGCCCCGCCGGCCACCAGGAGTATCAGAGCAATAGCGCCGAGGATAATTTTTCTAATCGAGAAGTCGTTATTGATACTCATGCTCCTGCCTACATCTTATAAATTGAACGTATTTTAGCGGTCGCTCCACTGAAGCATGAACTGCCGGCCGGTGGTGCCTGACCGACTGCATGCGGTGGCGTACCGCTGGCGCAACCGAGATATTCGGTAATGCCAAGCATTTCTTCGGTGGCGCGCAACACGGCAAAGCCGTTTATCGGATTGGTGACAATACCAGCCTTGGTCGATGGTGAGATGGCCAGAAATGGCATGACAGAAGTGTTGGAATTACCCTCATCCCAGATAACGAAGACGGCCGTCCGGCCCTTTTTGTATTCGGCACTGTTAAAGAGCGGTGTCAGGTAGGTCTTCATCCAGGTGTCCGCCTGATTGACGGTACCGTCGTGCATCATATTATCAACATTGGGGATGATAAGTCCGTAAGTCGGTAAATTGCCACTGGCGATGTCAGTAGCCAATCGGCCGGTCGGGGCGGTGTTACACTTGCCCGCTCCGTCCGGACAGACTATCGGCGGTATAGCTATATCATTGGTCGCACACTGCGAGCGGACGTCGGTATACATCCGAGAGGGGTTGTGATCGTCATGATACAGCCCGTGGCTGGCATTGTCACAGTTCATATCAGCAGACTCATCATACTCCCGCCAGGTGCCTCCAGCCTCATTTACCTGCTGAAATACCGATTTCCAGGTGAGGTTGTGCTTCTGAGTCGACGTTAACGTAGCCCAACAGCCAGTACCGTGGATGCCGTTGCCATACTGGCATAAACTACCGGCGGCATAGGCGATATATTCGGAAAACGAATGATAGACATAGGTCGTGGAGTCCGGATATTGCTCGCTACTTGGCTCGCCGTCATGGAACTGGCTGGTCGAGCCGCAGGTTTTGGCCAGATTGGTAATGTAAGGTGCGTTAGTACTGTTAATCACCTGTGAGAAGGTATGATTCTCCTCGTAGATCCACAGCACGTGGTCATACTTGGTGGGTAATGGCACATTATTGCTGCAGGCTTTGGTAATCGTACCGGCTGTACCAGACAAGCAATTAATCGGTAGAGTTTTACCGATAAACGAGTTGGTGGCCGCGCCGTCCAGCAGGCCATCGTCATTGATATTTAGGTTCGCATTGGTCCCGCCACCGATGTTAATAATCGTTCCAGATATGGTGTAGACGGTACTCTTCGACAGGCCGCTGAATACGGCCCGAAATCCGTAGGTACCGGGCTTGATATTACCCGCCCGATTGGTGTCAATCCAGGCATTAATTGCCGCATCACGGTAGCCGGCCTGGTCGGTCGGTACCGTCTTCGTCACGCCGTTAATCGTCACTGTCACCGTCGGATCAACAGCTGCGCCGGCATCAGGGTCGTAGGCCCAACCATATATCACGGTACTTGTACCCTCCAGCGCGCAGTAATCAGCAACGCCATATGGCGTAATCCCCGGGGCTGGCGCCGGAAACGTCACGTATTTGCCGTTCGATGCCGTGGCATCGGAGCCGACCGTAGCTCCGGCGCTGGGCGTGCCAGTCTCCGGCTCGGCTGTCAGAAACGGCGTCGCCGCCCGGCCGACGTGCAGCAAAACACCGCCCACCACGATGACAGCAAGCAGAACTGCTAGCCGCAGCAGATTCGTCCTCTTCACCCGTACAACCATACCAGCTATCTACCCTTTTCCCGCATATATATGAATTATGCCTAAGAATAAGCATTATTACCAGTATATTTGTAGATTTGTAGTATATTCAGGCTTCAGGACGTAACATATCTGTGACATACTATTGACTTTTTATCATACTTATGCTAATATGTACAACAGCCTGTGATCTGGTGGGAGAAACACCACAATCAGGGTTTAAGGAGATGTGTATTATGAACAAGCTATCCACTTTTAGTAGTGCTACTGCATTGACCCTATTGGTAACTGCTTCAGTTGCTGGTACAGCCGTTGCCTGGCACCCCCAGGGCCAGATCATCAAATCTGTCCAAAACCTGACAACTAACGGCAAACTTTCAGATGCCAACACCGCTGCCGCTGCTGTATCTGCCAAACCTGGCGATATCCTGCAGTACACCGTTGAGATCAAGAACATTGCCCCGGCTGCCAGCAATCACGACAACGACATGGCGTTTGTCGGTATGGCCGATGCCCTACCTGCCGGCGTCGTACTCGTTGACACCCCCAACGTCCGTGTCGTGACCGCCCAGCCTGACAACATTGTGCCTGGTAAGTCATACGTCAAGACCTTCAAGGTCAAAGTGACCGAGACTACCGATGGCAAAGTCATCGAAAACACCGCCTGCTATTCAGGTGATAGCATTGTCAAAGACCAACCAATAAACGGCTGCGACGTCGCAGACATCATAGTCAGCAATCCTACCCCCGTTACACCTCCCGCCACTACGACTCCCGATAAGCCAGTCGTAGCGACTCCTGCCAAAGCTGATGACCTGGCAGTTCCTGCCGAACTTCCTAACACCGGTATCGGCTCTGTCGTGCCGGTTGCCGGCACACTGACCGCTCTCGTTGGCTACGCTGCCAACGCTCTGCGCCTCAAGCGCCGCGTTCAGGCTTAGGCCCGACTGGCCGCTCAACCCGAAAACCCCTCGATTAATCGAGGGGTTTTCGTTATGACGCGAGTTGGCTTTGTAAGCCGACGACTCGCTTGTCGATAATCCTCATATCACCCTCCTCCTGGTCAGGGTCAGCTGGCTCCGCATCCTGATCACCAGTCCAGGACGGCTTCAGGCTTTCCGGAATGAAAGCTGTCCTGGCCAAGTCACGATTACACCTATCGTGAGGGTGGTTCGGGTAAGCAACCCTCAACGCGTCAAGAAACATAACATCATACGAACTATACGGCACGATTATACCCGGGCTCACCGCGGCAATTTCCAGAGATATTTCTCCGTCCAGAACGATATGAGCCTTCTGAATATTGAAATTGGAAGTATCTTCCCGATCTTTGATATCAAGTTCAAGACGCGGAAATGCAATATCAACTCCAACTCCAAAAATCTCGGGATGCATACGCCAACTAACGAACTTGTCATACTCAAAACTGACACCAGCCTCTGTAATGAGAATGTCATGGAGAAAGTTAAGAATCTGACCTTGAGGAAAGTCTCCATACTGGCGACGAATAATTTCTGGCACAATCATACTCCCTTATAGTGAACAGAGTATGACGTTTTATGAAAAGGTTCAAGAAATATCAACTCTTGCGAGATTGTCGCAGGGAAATTATTTTACTTTTGCATTGCTTTTGAACAGTTTCATAAGGCGTAAAACGAGTGGCACAACGATGATGACAATCTTCAGGAGTCGGATAATCGCAAACATGTGCAGTCTCCAATCAGTTAGTAGCTGTCAGTATCTCAAAGGTGGGCTTAAGCGTCTGTTATAAATTTTGCTCGCGGCAATACATTGCATCGTCGCCAGACCGGCAGCTAGGCTTCGAGGCGGAGGCGCTTGATCAACCAGTCACGCGGTAGAATACTCAGGAACCAGCCGGCGCGCGGGCCGGAATCTTTGGCAATCAATGCCTGATAGAGTGTCGTGAACAGCAGCTTGGGCTCGAGGCCGGCGGTTTCTTTGAACTGATAGATCGCCTGGTGGAACCAGGCACCGTCGGCATCGGCCGGGGCGGACGCGATAGCGTCCGCCAGCTGGCTTAGGTAGGCCTTCTGGGCATCGCTGAACTGACTAGCGTCGACTCCGTCGGCCAGCGAAAACTTAACATCGTCGGGCGCCCAGCGCTGCAGCCATTCGTCGATAAAGCGCAGCTCGGCGACAATGATGTCGCCCTCTTCGGCGACCACGTTGGCGTGCTCGGTGCGAGCAATGATGGCCAGGGTCTTGGCATCATCTTTGAGCGCTGCCTGATAACTGGCCACCAGGTGTGAAAATGGCACCCGGCTGACTGTTTTGTGGTCGAGGCCGCGGGTGCAGAGATAGAGCAACTGTTTGTCATCCTCGGTTTTATCTTCTTTGGAGGCAAAGGCGGCATATTCATCAGTAAGCTGTACCACCCCGTTCTCAGGGTCAAAATACAGCCGCTTAGATGGCGCAGCCCGCAGGATAAAGTAGCGCAGCACTTCGGCGGGCATGACTTTTGAACCTTCGGCCGCATCGAGCCCGGTGCCCTTGCTGGCGCTCATCTTTTTCGTATCGCCGACCATATTGATAAATTCGTAGGCGACCGACAGTGGCGCCTGCGCCTCATAGACGTCTTCCATAATCTGGACGCCGGTATCAACCGAACCGCCCTTGGTGGTGTGATCCTGGCCAGACGGCTCGCACTGGACGCCCAATAACCACCAGCGACCGGGCCAGTCGAGGCGCCAGTCGAGCTTGACTTCACCTTTGCTGTAATCAACTTGCTGCTCATTACCGTCGACGTCGACATAAGTTACGAGCTTGACATCAGTATCAATCGACACGAATTGGCGGTTTTTGAGCCTTCCGCGCTCCATAACCTGAATCGGCGTCCAATGTTCGTCTAATGTACGACCTGAGATCGTCTCCAGAGCCTGGCGAGCCTGGGGAATGCGCTGCAAACTGCGCTCGATAGCCGGAATAAAGAATCCGGAACGGTATTTAGTATGCGAACGAATAAAGTCGACTTCAATACCAAGCGTTTGGCAGGCCGTTTGCAGGCCTTCTAGAAAATAATCGGCGTACGATTGTTCGCTGCCATCGGGTGCCGGCACATCGCAGAGTGGCATACCGAGGTACTGCTCATGGGTCGCTGGGACATTGACCGGGATCTTACGCAGCCCATCGAGGTCGTCAACGAAGTAGACATGACGCGAATCGCGGCCGCGGCGGCGTAGTTCGAGCATAATAGCGTCAGCTGTTACCAACTCGCGCATGTGGCCAAGGTGGTGCGTTCCGGACGGCGAGCCGCCCGACTCAATCAAAATCTCACCCTTCGGATGGAGGGCGATCAGCTCGTCGACAATTTTATTCAATGCTTGCATGATCTCTCGCTATTACCCGCTATTAGCTAGCTCGTAAATATATGCCTATCATACCCGATTATGCAGCTTTCGTACAGAGGTGGTAGAATATGGCAATGCCACACATTCACACCGACCCGGGCGAGCACGATACAACCGCCAGCGCATTTATCATTCGACTGGACGGTCCAGAGCCGCGCATCCTGCTCCACGTCCACAAAAAGCTAGGCATCCTCTTGCAACCCGGCGGCCACGTTGAGCTAAAGGAAACACCCTGGCAAGCAATCCTGCACGAGATTACCGAAGAAACCGGCTTTCGTCACGAACAACTCAAGATTCTACAGCCTCAATTGCGCTTAAGACAGCTGAGCGGCGCCATACTGCACCCAGCAGCTATTTACCAGATTACCCACCACTTCGACGGAGAGCTCGACCATTGGCACACTGACACGGGGTATGCCTTCCTCGCCGATGGCGATCCGATCGGTAAACCTGATGATAATGAATCGACTGATCTGCGCTGGTACACCGAGTCGGAAATCGAGGCCATACCCGTCGGCGGACTACCCGAGAACGTCCGCGATATTGCCCGCTACGCCCTCTCCGATTGTCTCCCCAACTGGGAACCCCTCCCCCTCGACACCTACGCCGCCTAGCTTGCGGAACTCACGTATGTCTGAGAGACTCAGTTTTTTGTGCCCACATTGTGGCCACAAAAAACTGAGTCTCTTGCAAAGTAGCGTGAGGCGGCGTATACAAATTACCTATGCAGGTATTACCCAAGAAAACTCA
Organism: Candidatus Saccharibacteria bacterium UBA5152; assembly: GCA_002413755.1. Lineage (GTDB taxonomy): Bacteria > Patescibacteriota > Saccharimonadia > Saccharimonadales > UBA4665 > UBA4665. The sequence goes on from DHXQ01000042.1 coordinate 32,812, forward strand.
AATACTAAAACTCCGGATAGATCCGGAGACAAAGCAGGCACTGCTGAGAGCCGCTGAGGCTTCGCATATGTCTGCCTCAGCATTTGCATTGATTGGAATCAGAGAGCTCCTCCGTGAGGGTGAAACAACACTGATCTTACCTGAGCACCTCCGCCTCACTCGTTCAGAGATGGAACGACAGAGACAGCAATCGATGATTGAAATGGGTAAGTTGATGCGCGAACGCAGACGCCTGATAGACAACAGGCGCAAGGAACGCCGCAGATGAGCTACGCGATGGCGGCGATCTTGTAGATCGCAGTCTCAACTGGAGTCTTGATCTCGACTTGCTCACCCAGCTTGCGCCCCATAAGAGCCTTGCCGATTGGAGATTCGTCAGAAATCTTACCCTCTAATGGGTCGGCTTCGACGGTACCGACGACCTGGAATTCCTTGGCCTTGCCGTTACTGCCACCTTCCAGCTTGACCTTGGAGCCAAGGCGAACCTTACTGGCACCGCCACCTGGTTTTATAACTTCAACATTGGCGACAATGTGCTCGAGTTCAGCAATCCGAGACTCGTTCCGCTCTTGTTCCTGGCGGGCAACCTGGTATTCAGCGTTTTCGGATAGATCACCGAATTCACGAGCGGTCTTGATGCGGTCGGCAACTTCCATGCGTTCGCCAATTAAATGGGCTAGCTCAGCTCTCAGTTCGGCAATGCCTTCTTCTGTTAGATGAAACAACTTTTTCATTTCTTGTTCCTATTTCCTTTCAATCTTTCAACAATCTGATTAATTACTTAGTTCGCTACAGGTAGCTGAGGCCATCCTGGGATTATGTCGGGATGCCTAACTTCTGCATGAGCTCCTGTCTTGTAAGGTACTCCGCCTCCTGCGCCGTACGTGCCTTGACTTCAATACGGTCACTGGCCACGGTTTTGTCGCTGATAACAACGCGGTACGGAATGCCGAGTAAGTCAGCGTCGGCGAACTTTTCGCCGGGTCTTACCCCTCGGTCATCGTATAATACACCGATATTAGCCCTTGTCAATTCCTCATAAATGTTATTTGCTATATCGGAAACCTTGCCGTCTTCACTAGGTTTCTCAATCGTGGCCAGATACACTTTAGCAGGTGCGACGGCTTCTGGCCATACTAATCCTTTTTCATCGGCAAAATGCTCCGCTAGGAGCCCCATGAGACGTGATGGCCCGATGCCATAACTCCCCATAAACACCGACTTTTCGCTGCCGTCTTCCCCGGTATATTTGAGGTCCAGGGTGTCAGAGAATTTAGTCCCTAGTGTGAAAATGTTGCCCACTTCTACTGCCTTTTTCTCGACTAGCTCGCCCTTGGTGATTCCTAGGTCGGTCAAAACTTCGTCGGTGTAGACTTCTTCGTTGATGGCCAGCTTCTTGGCCTCGTGGACGTAGACCGTGTCTTCACCGACCGGGCTGAGAGTCTGGAACTCATGGCTATACTTACTAAAGCTGCCACCGCTGGCGAAGGTCTTGTAGGTAATGTCACCGATGCCAAGCCTGGCGTACACCCGGTCGTAAGCTGCCGAGATCTTGTCGTAAAACTCATTGTGTTCGCCGATATCCTTACTAAATGAGTAGAGGTCCTTCATAAGGAATTCTCGGCCCCGCATCAACCCACTCTTACTACGTAGCTCGTTACGAAACTTGGTCTGGAACTGGTACGGATAGACCGGCAGATCCTTGTAGCTACTGATGAAGGTCTTCATGAGGGCAGTCAGCGGCTCTTCGTGAGTAGGCGCCAGGCCGAGCTCGGTACCGCTGGCAAGCTTGGTCTTGAACCAAACATCAATCACCTTGTCATCCCAGCGCCCAGAAGCTTCCCAGACATCCTTTTGCTGCAAAGCCGTCATGCTGAGCTCATTACCACCAACACCGTCCATTTCTTCACGAATAATCTGGACAATGTTATCGAGTACCTTCTTGCCGAGTGGCAAGAAGGTGTACACACCAGCCATTTCCTTGTATATATAGCCAGCCTGAATCAATAGCTGAGCATTCCTTGATGTCTCGTCAGCCGGTACGTTCTTACTAGTCTTCGTGAAGAGCTCTGATACTCTCATAATAATCTTCCTGTTTA
>DHXQ01000033.1:0-15734 GCA_002413755.1 Candidatus Saccharibacteria bacterium UBA5152
CATATATGAAAATTCCAGCTTTTATTGAACGGCCAATACATCTGTTTAGAAATGACAGTTTGTTCCGTAATGCGACACTGCTCATGGCCAGCACGGCTATAATGTCGGTTCTTGGCTTTGGCTTCTGGATATTTGTATCACATTTATACTCTCCCTCACAAATCGGTATTGCTTCAGCGTTAATCGCCATCACAACGCTCATCTCCAATTTGAGCTTGCTCGGACTGAACGCTGGGCTTATCAGGTTCCTCCCGTCTTCAAAAAGCCAAAGCAGTGATACCAACGCCGCCTTCCTCACAGTTGCTGCGGCCACGCTTATCGCCGCTACCTTATACGTCGCCATCGGCGGCCACCTGGGCGTCGATATCTCGTTCTTGTCGCCGAGCTGGCATAAGTTGGCCTTCGTGGTCTTGATGGTAACGGTCAGCTTCAACTCTTTAACAGACGCAGTGTTTATTGCTAACCGGCGCGCCGAATTCCATACCGCCACCTATGCCGTGCTCGGCGTTGTTAAGTTAATACTGCCCTTATTCCTGATACCTTTCGGTTCGATGGGTATATATATGGCCTACATCCTGGCTGTCGTCGCCTCGTTACTACTTAGCCTGTTCTTTATGCGCCGGTCGTGCGGATATCGCTTCAAGACGAAGCCAAATTGGAAACATATTAAGCAGATCCGCAAATATGCCTCGAACAACTACTTTAGTGTTATCCTGGGCGGCCTGCCGAGCCAGCTACTTCCACTTGTGATCATTCATAAGCTGGGCAGCGCGCAGGCCGCCTACTTCTCGATGGCCTGGATGATGGCAAACTTGCTGTATGTCGTACCGACGGCCGCCACCCAGTCGTTGCTGGCCGAGAGCTCGCACGATCCCAACAGCAAGCTCCACCATATCAAACACACGACAAAGATTCTGAGCACCATCCTCGTCCCGGCAATCATTCTGTCGGTTGCGGTTGCCCCCTACCTGCTGAAGATATTTGGTGAACAGTATTCGACCGGTAGCACTGTCGCCTTCCAGCTGTTTGCCGTCGGTACAATATTTATGGCCGCCAACTCCATCGGCAACACAATTATGAATATCGAGCAGCGCACCACCGGACTGGTTGGTGTCCAGTTTGTCATATCAGTGACTAGTTTGTTACTGGCATGGCCGCTCATCCGGTTTGGGCTGACCGGTGTTGCCTTGGCCCTGGTACTTGGTAATGCCGCTGGCACCATCGTCCACATCATATTGCGTTTCGTACACCGCGACAGGGTCGTATTGCCAAGCCAGGAGTTAAGCCGCACCGCACCAGATGTAGCCATTATGCAAACTTTCGTCGACATGTACGGGTTCAAAGGCGCCACGATCAGCCGTGATATTGGCGGCGGCGACCGGAGTAGTACGGTGATCGTAAGGCACGACAAAAAGCTCTACGTGCTCAAAGTACATAACCCCGACAAACGCTCTCTGGACGATATCCGCGAAGAGGTCAAGTTTACGAAATACCTGGCCGATAAGCAGATCCCGGTCCCGAGTTACATCGCCGCCACCAATGGCGAAACGATCACCGAGCTCACCCTAAAGGGCAAGAAATGGGTCGGCGTACTGATGCGCCACGAGGACGGTTCACATCCGTCGACTTTTACCACGCAGCTGCTACGTGAAATGGCTTCGATGCAAGCCCGGATCCATGCTGCCGGCATTGTCTATGCCAGCCAGCGCAACCCGCAATCGACAATTTTTAGTAAAAAAGCTCTCAAATCAACCTTCTTGCCTTTTGTGCCCAAGGGGCTTAGTCACTTTGACTTTGATGGCGGTAACATCCTGGCCCGCAACAATCATATTGCCTGCATCCTGGACTTTGAAGGTATGCGCTACGACCCAGTACTGGTCTGTATGTTCTTCACATTGACTCATATCCACGCCTCAGCCAATCAAACAGACAACATCACCCTGTACCTGAAGTCGTATCAAAAGGTCCGCCGGCTCGGCCTGTTCGAAAAGTTCATTATTCGCATTGCCTTAGCTTTCTATTACCGCACACCACGGTTGGCATACCTGCATTTCTAAGCTCCTCGTTATTGCTAACACTTTAAAATAAACATAAGAAACATGGATTACAATCTACTTGCATTTTGTTCAATATAGTTGTATATTGAAGCCAATTAATGCGAGGTCAGTAATTATGTGTTCTAATATTGTATCCAAATTTATCATCGCGGGCATCACGCTCGTATGTAGCCTGGTAATCCTGCCCGCTGCAACCGCTAGTGCAGACTCACTGTCGAGCAGCACTACACAACCATTAAGCATCACATCAACCTGTGTCAACACCGATGATGGCTTAGCTCGTTGGTCTATCAACAACCCAGACGAAACCGACGTAACCCTCAACTGGCAAGGTGCCGCTACAGACGACACCTATGTCGCGCCGGCTGGTGATTCTGAGCTGGTCACAGCCTACGACTCTACCGACGCTACACCATTCGTGTTCTCACAGGACGGCCAGGACGATATTACTGTCCAGCCAACTGACACTGCTTGCGACGACGAAGACACCAACACTGCCAGCGCCGCCAAGATCCAAACTGAAGTACCCTGCGTTGACGGAACTATCCGTTCCAACCTGGCCTACGACTGGTCGCCACTGAACGATTACGTTATCGTCCGGACAGCTAACGGCGCCTCACTTTGTGATGATGTTGACCTCTATTTCAGCAACTACACCCTGCCCAGTGGCTACGACGATAGCGGCATCTTCGATGATAGCTCTATCCCACAGCAGTTATTCGATAGCGTCCACACCGTAATGCTAAAAGGCACCAACGTTGCCGACAAGATGACCATCAATGTGCCAGACGCTTGCACCGACTATCAGCTTGACCTGTACTACGCACCGGAAATCACTATGGTGACTGGCGCTGGTCACGGCTCGCAGCTCATCTACGGCAGGATCTACACCAACACCGAGACCGATTGCTCGACTCCAGGTATGGGCGGTGGCGAAGTTACCCCTCCGGTCGTAACTCCTCCGGTCGTGCCCCCAGTTGTCACACCTCCAGCTCCGACTCCAGTAGTTGCGGCTCCAGTTGCCCTGTACAACACCGGCCAATCGACAATCATGCCAGTCGTCTTTGCTATCATGGCTCTGTCTCTCGCCATGGTTGTCAAGTTCCTGCCCTTCAAGCGCGCTACTAACTAGTAGTTAGCGGCCAACTGCCATGGTGGCAGTCGTCTACTCCAGCACGTATATATCTGATATACTGACCAGCGTGCTGGAGTTTACATTTGTAGACTATGCGGGTGTCGTATATCGGTTATTATCCCAGTTTTCCAAACTGGTGAGCGGAGTTCGACTCTCCGCACCCGCACCATTATTCAGCCATTAGCACAACTATTATATATAAGAGACGTCGCGTACATTTTGTGTTATTATTAACATAATATGGACCAGATGGCGTTAAGAAACCAAGGCGTTCCCGAGCACCCTCGGCGTATGCGACTGATACTATTTTGCATGCGAGTCTGCCTGGCAGCCCATTTCGCCGGTAAAAACGCGGAAACATTGCTTGGGCGGCAGGGGCATGTGCTGAAACGGATTATCGAACATACCCATCTCGCCGATTTTATACTGTGGTTATTTATTAAAAACCCTGGTGCCATCATGGGTATTGGCGGCCAATCAATAGTTATACGATCCGCCACACGGCCAGATAGTGTTGAGAAATACAGTTATACTCTGGCCGGCGCAGACAAGAGTATCCTGGCGGATACTATCCACCGCTGTGAGGCCGACCAGGCAGACATCGAAAAGCAGTTTAGCGGCCTGGCGCTGCATACCGAATACTTCATCGCTCCCTTACCGCTACGCTGGCCATTTAGCACACTTACGACAATTTGCTCACGGCAGCAGCAGCTAAAAAACTATGTTGATATATTCGATGCTGAAACAGCTAATTCTGTCAGGGGCTACGATCCGGCTGTCCGAAATGATATCGCGCGGCTGGCGCTGCGTACCCGCGAGTGGTACGTCAAGAATAAGTGGCTCGACCTCATTGGGCCCAATAACATTGTGATCACTACCGATTCTGGAACACCGAGCGTCCGAATTATTGATACTGGCCTCTACGCGCCCGAATATATGAGCGGCAGCAACCCTGTGCTCGGCCGGACGTACCACGAAGTGTTTGTCGAACGGCTGAAGATTATAGAGGCGTACACCGTGAAGCTAAGCCTGTTACTTATACTCGTCATCGGCTACGTGCTGTGCTATCGACACAATCATCTCACTCCTCACCATTTGTACGCGTTCTTAGATGCTGTCGAGGATAAAATCACAGATTGACGCCAATTGTTGGCGATAGTCATACCCGGTAATGCTAGAATTGAATCAATATGTCACTACACCGCGCTAATAATTTATTGATCATACTGATCGTCCTGATAAATTGCTATGTCATCGCCACACCGTTTTTTCCACGGCTACTGTTCTTCGTACATAGCCATCAGGGCCAGGCCGTACAGCTCAAAAAAGAAGTTCATCAGGCACCAGTTGCCACGGCGCCGCCGCAGCCCAATCACGTCGTAATACCCAACATGCTCCTAAACCAGCCAATCTACGACGGTACCGATGCCTACGGCGAGCTAGCCAAGGGCATTTGGCGCTGGCCCGGCGGTAGCTCTCCAGACAAGGGTGGCAATACCGTATTTCTCGGCCATCGCTTCACCTATACCACGCCGAAGGGCGTATTCTACTTCCTTGATAAGGCAACCGTCGGCTCGGAGATAGGCGTGTTTTGGAATAATAAACTCTACAACTACACTGTTACCAATACCAAGGTCGTACCGCCAACCGATGTCAGTATTCTGGCGCCCACCACTGAGCCGACGCTAACCTTATACACCTGCACGCCTCTATGGAACCCGGAATCCCGGCTCGTCATAACCGCTCATCTGGAGACAAAATAATGAAGAAATACAATGGCAACCCTGAGGCTATCAAGTTTTGGATTCTGCTAGCCATACTGCTGCTCAGCATAGCATTTGCCTGGTATCTCAACTCCAGTCTCAGCCAGTCACTATCCAACCAGTTCCAATAGGCCTACTTGGTCGTGACTGAACTTATCAGCATCGAAGTTTGATTGACCATCGTTGTCTGGTCGAGCAGCTTGCGCGAGTCTTTGGTCTGCAAATTGTAAATGCGGGCGTACGTATTAGAACCGTTAGTCTCGTCTTCCTGAGTAAATATCAACTGCGTATTGTCGGCCAGTAGCAGTCTGCGAACAATGCTGTCGGCACTATAGAGCGGATGCGTTGTATTACTGGCAGCATAGATATTCTTGTCAGCCGAATAGTAAACCTGATTACTTTTATAAAAGAAGCCGGCGGTGACGTAGTGATCGACTGGCTTTTTGTCATCGCCAGGTTGCGGCTGGATGGTAGCCAAGGTCGATGACTTCATAGTACTCAGATTGTAATCTATCACTGCGTATGGCGCTTTGGAGGTGTAGCCGGTTTCCCCGTTGGACTGCGGTATTTTTTTGATGGCGCCGCCGACAAATGCCAAATGAGTCATATCGTCACTTACTTTCATGTCTGAGCTATACATAATGTATTTGTTGGCTGGTACAACCGCGTCGTCAGCGCCTGTCGCTAGGTTATGCTTGACGATACCATTGGTGTCATAGCGGCCGCAGACCAGAGGTGCCGAATCGCACGAGGCATAATCCAGGCGATACACCACACTGTCGTCATTCCAGCCGATGATGGCCGTACCAGAACTGGGCGTCGTGAATAGCTGGGTTTGGTTCTGGCCAGTCAAGTCCATAGCCTTGACGCTATTGCCGTCGACACCAGGCATGTACTCGCTCAATGCAATCCGCGTGGCGTCCTGAGATAATTTTGCACTGACAATCACGTTGCCGCTGCCGGCATCACCATACACATGGCTATAGGTTCGGCCGCCGTCCTGGCTTAGGAAAAGTTGGTTATCAACAGTGAAAAGCACTTTTTGGCCCTTGATGTCGGCGGATTGAGGAAAGGCATCGCTAAACGGTCCAAGCGGTGTAGGCGAGATGGTGCTAGCGGAGGATGTCGACAGATTGAGGAGATGTGGTTCGACAGTTTTGGTAGCACTCTGGCGCACCACATAGACTAGTCCGTCGAGCGAGGCGCTGGGCGTATTGGGCAAATCTCCAGAGCTGGTTGTGCCCGGCTGGTCTTTGGCGAAGATGAGCCAACCGATGATAATAACGGCGATCAAGGCAACAATAACCAATAATTTCGTACGGAGTGATCGGATGAGTGTTGGCACGGAAGCCTCGCTTTCTTGGTTACACTTCGTCCGTTCAGTATAACGTCAATGTCCGTATCTGTTAAGGAATGGTATAATTCCCCTGTCGCACACTACGTGCGGCAATGCCCTGGTAGCTCAGTTGCCTGAGGCGAAGCCGAAAGAGATATTATGCAGCTCTGCTCTATCCAACTGAGCTGCATCGAGTATACTTTACACATGCCCTGGTAGCTCAGTTGGATAGAGCAGGAGACTTCTAAGCTCAAGGTCGCTGGTTCAAGTCCAGCCCGGGGCACCATACATCGAGCGATTAAGACTTCTTCGGAAGTCTTTTTATTTGCTATGATAGCTGCATGGAATTAAAAATTGCCTGCAGTGGCTACGAAATCGCCGCCGATTGGTACGAAGGTACTGACGAAGACAAGATACTCATTGTGTTACCTGGCTACGGCTCGTCCAAGGAGCGCCAGCGCGTCCACGCTGAATCCATGGTCCAGGATACCGGTACCAGCGCCCTGGCCGTCGATTTTAGTGGTCACGGCAACAGTCCGTTTGAGCTTCGTGATACCCGGCCCGGCCAGCATTTGCTTGAGCTTATATATGTCTTTGACTGGCTGAAGGGGCAACATCCGGACGCAGTTATCTCAGTATCGGGTTCGAGCTACGGCGGATTTCTGGCGGCCCACCTCACCAGTTATCGAAAGTTTGCCAACCTTATCCTGAGAGCTCCGGCACTCTATCCCCCAGCCGACTTTTATAATCCGTGGTCAGTCAGGATTGATGATCTCGAGACGTACGAGAAGCGGATGGCCGCCTATCGCCAGGACAGCACCGCGCTGGCCAGTCACCCAATTCTGGCTGGAGCACCGGCCTTCGAAGGCCACGTGCTGGTCGTAGTGCACGAGAACGACGAAGTTGTGCCGCGAGCAACGACCAACGCCTACATTACAGCTTTCGGCGCCGACAGCATTATAGCCGAAGGTTTTTCGCACACAATCGACCAAAATGTTACCGATCCAGCTAAGTTGCAAGCGTATCAGGACCACATCGCTAACTGGCTGAACAAGTCAGGGATCCCATCATAGCAATCGATCTCGTCGGTGACTCATTGAACCTTTAGACGTGCAGATGAGAATCAAAGACTTCGAGTAATTTTTCGACAGTTGGGAAAAGATCGATGTTACGAGCTTCGTCAACGTTGAAGAATTTAAGTTCCTGGCACTCTTCGGACGGCGTAAAGTCGAGGTTAGCAAGTTTGATCTCGTAGACGGCATTGGCGACAAACGTATCGTGGCCAAACCTCGGTCCGGTTACAAAGTACTTCGGCGCGGCAGAAATAGAAGTAACTTCGATCCCCGTCTCCTCAGTAATTTCACGCCTCAGCCCCTTGGTTGGGTCTTCACCGTGGTCAAGGCCGCCGCCGAGCATATCCCATTTGCCGTTATCCTCACGGGCTAATAAAAACCGGCCGGTCTCGTCGACGACGATCCCCTTCACGCTGACTCGATAGTAATTCTGTTCGTTCATCCATTCATGATATCACCCTCAGGGCTCGAGTTCACGACAAGTGTTTGTACAAAACCGGCTATTACGGTATAATCACCTCTGTTCCACACACAAAACGTCCGTGGCGGATGTAGCTCAGTTGGTTAGAGCGCCTGCTTGTGGCGCAGGAGGCCGTGGGTTCAAGCCCCATCATTCGCCCCAATTGAGATTATTAAAAAGACTCCTTTAGCGGGAGTCTTTTTTTAGCTGATACTTTATTCATATCGCCAGCATAAAACAGTTCATTACTTTGCTATGATTATTCCATGACTCCTACCATTAAAAATGCCATCGTAACTTTACTAGGCATCGTACTGCTCGCCGCGTCGCTCGCCTTTGCCTTCCTGTCCCACTACAAGCACTTCTACGAATTCATGGTGTTGGGACTATTTTTGATATTGTATGTGGCCAACCAGAAGCTTATATCCGATCAGGTATATCTGCGTTTATACGTCAGGTTCTTTGTCGCTGGCCTGATTGGGGATTTGATCTTAGGTATTACAATCACGAAATTATGGCATTACAATTATCATTCCGTATTGGAATATGTCCCACTCTATCTTGTAATTTATCCGGTCGCCGGCATCGTGATGCTACAGACATATGTACTGGTAGCAGATAAGTTGTTCCCGAAGCAGCCGATAGCTGCAGCGACCGATGCCGGTGCATATCTCAGAGCGGCCTATATCAGTGCGGCAATCAGTGCTGGATTCGGAGTCATAGCTTGCATCACTCAAAATCAAATAGTGCTGCTCCTGTTCTTCTGCGCTACAAGTATTTGGGCGCTGATTGCGATAGCTTATGTCACCCGGATGCAGGGCCAAAAAACTCTATGGGACATATGGAAGGCTCAGCCGCTTTTACTCGCCTCGGCGATAGTTATCACGACGTTTATCAATGCCTTTCTCCACGAAATTCCGAATACCTATGGACACCAGTGGGTATACACAAATTGGCCCCTAATGCAGGTGACTATCGCCGGGATACCTCTGTTCGTTTTACTAACTTGGCCGACACTCACGCTTTATCCGGTAAGCGCGTATTACAGCCTGTCGCGGCGTCGCTAATCTCATCTCAGACTGTCATTAACAGGTTAGTGATTCTTGTGGGCCTTGGCAACCGCTGGGTCTCGCAGCAGCAGCCACGGCAATATTGCTCCGAACACTACGCTGATAAACATCCCGAACACCCAAACGGCTGGGACGCCGTAGCGGAACCCGATCATCCGGTGGCCCCAAAATACTAGCAGTGAGGTCAGCGACAACGGGATCCACATAATCTGGCTCAAGCCGATTGCTCGTTTGGAAAGTTGGTTCATCCGAACCGCCAAAAAGCTTAATGTCAGGGCGCTCAGACCGGCGCTGGCGCCGACATAACCTAAATAGCTAGCCTCGTGCGGGCTGATTGTAAACGTACTATTTGGGTAGTAGAGCGTGATCAAAAAGCCGCTCAGGCCATAAAGCGCCAACAGCGATTGGATAGAAATCGCGATGCCAAGCGCCCCGCCCAGCCAAAATATTGCCGTCGTCACCCAGCGCGGCGTACCCTTCGGTAGTTTCTTATATGTAAGCATAACCATAGTATAACACCGCACACAAATGGCCCTGCCTGACGAGAGGTCGAACACTACTAAATAGTGGTCTTTCCTGCTATAATTTGCTGGACATGAAGATTTATGTGAAAAATACCTTAAAATTTGCCCGTACTTACAAAATCTTTAGCCTCACGATCGTAACCGCCATCGTCGCCCTGATTTGCCAGCTGGCAGGCGCCGGGACAGTGAGCAATTGGCTACTGATCGTTACTGCAATCATCGCTTCCACACCTCTGGCCTACGGCATGATTCAGGATCTGCGTAACGGATCATATGGCATCGATATTCTGGCGCTGACAGCTATCATTAGCTCGCTACTGCTCAAGCAATATTGGACAGCCCTGGTCATCGTCCTGATGCTGACCGGTGGTGAATCACTCGAAGACTACGCCGAGCACCGCTCGAAGCGTGAACTCAACGCCCTGCTGGCGCGCGCCCCGACCATGGCCCACGTCCTGCGCGGCAAAAAAGTCATCGATGTCGATGTCAGCGATGTCCGCATTGGGGACAAGATCATCATCAAACCCGGCGAAGTCGTGCCGGTTGATGCCACGATTATCGACGGCACGGCCAGTTTTGACGAGTCCAGCCTGACCGGTGAAAGTTTGCCCTCGGCCAAAAACGTCGGCGACCAGGTACTGAGCGGCACCATCAACATCGACGGGGCCATCACCGCCAGAGCCATCCACAGCGCCAAGGACAGCCAATACCAGCTGGTTATCAATCTGGTCAAAAACGCTGCTGGCAGCCAAACCCCATTCGTCCGCCTGGCGGACCGCTACAGTATTCCGTTCACTCTTGTCGCCTTCGCCATCGGCGGCAGCGTTTGGGCCCTTAGCGGCGAAGCGATTCGTTTTCTACAAGTCATCGTCGTCGCCACACCCTGCCCGCTCATACTAGCTGCGCCGATTGCCATCATCAGCGGCATGAGCCGCGCCAGCAGACAGGGTATCATCATCCGCACCGGCGCGGCGCTGGAGCGCCTGGCGAAGATCCGTACCCTCGCCTTCGACAAAACTGGTACTTTGACATCGGGCATCCTGGTAGTCGACACCGTCATCACCTACGATGATTTCAAAAAGAGCGACGTCCTCGGTTACGCCGCATCAGTTGAAGCAGGCTCGCGCCACGTTGTTTCCCATGCTATTACTGAAGCTGCACGCCGGCTCCAAGTAAAAGTCGTCAAGACTAACCACATCCGGGAAATCTCCGGCCGCGGCATGTCGGCCAAAGTTGGTAACAAGACAATTCTGATCGGCCGCAAGACGTTACTTGACGAACATAATGTATCCTATCCACCACGCTTTCAGGGTAAATCGATCAAACAGACTGCTACCTTCGTCGCCGTTGACGGCAAGTTGGCCGGTATCATCACCTTTACCGACGCGGTCCGCCCGGAAACCAAGGACACCCTCGGGCGACTTCGGCGGCTCGGCATCACTGACCTTGAAATGGTAACTGGCGACAACCAAGCCATCGCCGCCGAAGTCGCCAGCCAGCTCAGTATCACCCAAGTCACAGCTGAAGCATTGCCCGGCGACAAACTTCTGGCCATCGAAGGCATCAAAAACCGACCTGTCGGTTTTGTCGGTGACGGTGTTAATGACGCACCAGTGCTCATGGCGGCCGATGTCGGCATCGCGCTGGGCGCCCGCGGTTCAACAGCCGCCAGCGAATCGGCCGACGTGGTGATCATGGTGGACGACATCGGCCACGTTGCCAGCGCCATTGGCATCGCTAAGCGCACCTTCAAGATTGCCCGTCAAAGTATATTAGTCGGTATTGGCCTGAGCGTGATATTGATGATTATTTTTGCGACCGGTAAGTTTCCGCCTATCTACGGCGCGCTGGTCCAGGAATTGGTTGACGTGGTGGTGATCTTCAATGCTCTGCGCGCCCACAGCGGCGGCCACGACGAACGCACGGCCTAATGACTAGACTCGTGTCAGAACCACGCCGATGAGCAACGGTATCAGCAGGTTATCCAGCCCATAACCGCCGATATTCTCAATAGCTGTCGCAGCGGCGGCCAGTCCAAGGATCAGTACACCGTCTATCCGGTGCATGGTAATCATGCTGTAGCCAGTCAGCAAGCCAACCGAGATGACAAAAAACGTCATCGAACCGATCACACTTTTGGTGTGCCCCAGTACCTTGTACTGCGTTTCCTTACCCCAGGTTACACCGATGATAGCCGCCATGCCGTCGGCCAGACTCATGTGCAGCAGCGCCACCGCATATATCCATGGTTGGTGTGTCACGAAGGCCAGCGCACCGACAGCGACTGCAAAATATACTTCGCCCCAGGTCGGTCGCTCGACAGCATGCAGCGACTTGAAAATACCGAGATATCTCGACAGTAGAATGACTACGACAAACGCCGCGCTCAGCGCCACGATCCAGCCCCAGGCCAGATAAAACGGCCAAAAGGCCGCGATACTGCCGACAACAATATGTATAAACTTGCGGCTAAACTCATCGTGCGGCCGCCGCTTGCGCCACCACCACTCCGACCCAACCAGCAAACCAAAAATCACTAAAACCGTAAGAATAAGCGCCATTACTAGACATTGTACACGCACTAGTTGACATTCACTCAGTATGCGCTAGGCTACTAATAATGATTGCAACGCCCGATCAAGGACAATTGACTACCGCTGAACGAATCCTGGGCAAATTCGCGCCTGGCCCGCCTATCGAGGACGGCGACCTACCTACAGTTCTTGATAGCTTCCACGTCGCCGAGAATTTCTACTATCATAATAGCGACCTCATCCGGGAAGGATTCAGTCTCATCGGGACGCTGGCTATCGGTGGTGATGGCAACCTCACTATTCCAGGCCAGCTGCGTGAACGTAAGCCCGGTTCACAGTCCGATAACCTCTCACTTGTCCTTGATACGAGCGATCGTTCTCGTAACTGGTTTGGCTGGGAGCTGCGGAATGGTAAGGATTATTTTGCAGTCTACGCTGGCAGAGCAGCGGTCGGTTATGCGGTGCAGTATAACAAAAACGCTCAAGGTGCCATAAGTACCGACAGACCAATTACCGAACAGCGCGAAGAGCGATGGCTCAACCATTTGATCGCCGGCTTTATTCGTAATCCGAATATCATCGAGGGTCTGGCGCAAATCAGAAGTGAACGAGAGAACGTACAGAAAGAAATAAAGGATCTGCAACTAAAACGGCTGACCGCCGGTGGGCTTGGCGCCAAAGAAATCAGATTACTGAATGATTACATCAGCATCGGACTTAGCCCATCGCCGTGGCAATCGCGGAAGCCGAAAGACCATCCAAAGTAATATGGTCGGGGATGCGGGATTTGAACCCACGACCTCGTCGTCCCGAACGACGCGCGCTACCAAGCTGCGCTAATCCCCGAAATTGCTGGCTAATCGGTATTGGTTTGCCAGCCTGCGTTCTGCTAATCACCTACCCTGCGGTTATTATAATACCGACCGTCAAGATGTTATCTGTTAAGCAGTATATTTCATAGCCAGTAATACCGTATCAAGGTTAAATAGGGTTGGAGTGATAAGGCAAAGGAGGCTAGATATGACTCACGCAGCAACATTCAAATCATACCATCAGCTAACTCATCAGTCAGACACTACCGATAAAATTCCTGCTAAGGCTAAGCTACACTATGTTATCATTGCCGCCATACTTTTGGCACTAGCTGTCGGCTATATAACGGTGCGGATTATTGCTGGCAGCGTTGACAACAGTTCTAACCCAGTGCAGCAAAATAGCAATTCCGCCAGCCCAGGCAGCACCCAGGATACCGGCGCCCCGACTAATACCAGCGGTACGCCCGCTGACCGCACCGATCCTGCCCCATCTGGCAGTGGTGGCAACACGATTCTCAACCCCGACCAGCCGTAGTAACTTAGGCGGCGGGTACGTCTGTAATACGCTTCTCAGCCGGAAGTGTTACCCACAATTGTTCAAACAAGAGTCGCTGCATGGCAGCCGCACCGCTATCTTCGACTATGACCCCGTAGGGTGTGTCGTCAACGGCAATCGAAATAGTGGCGATTTTGTTCCCATACACAATGGTGTAGCTTGAGATACCGCCATCACCGGGGTCAGGCAGCCATTTTCGCTCGGCTTTTGGAGCTTCGCCACCGCCGGCGCCAATGGCGATCACTTTTACTTTGATACCAGCCGCAATCCGGCGATCGGTAAATTGCGGGAATTGGCGATACAAAAAGTGCCGCACCCGGCTCGAGGAATAGGCGATGTATTCGGGGTCTTCCAAAACGCGGCTGGTTTGCAAGACATCTTTCAAAATGGTAGTTACGCCCGACTCGCCCTCGTAATACCGCACCAGCGGGCGGCCTTGAAGGCTGGCCTTACGAGCGAGGATGTCGGGTATGACCTTGCGGGCTTGCTCCGAGACATCAAGGAGATCGCGGCGCCGGTCGCGGATTATCTCATAAATCGTCTCGGGCGATTCGGCAGTATACTGTTCACGTTTGCCATTTTGGCGGACGCTGACCAGGCCAATGTCCGTCAGCCGTTTCAGCGACTCGTAGGTCGTCCCCCGGTTGATGCCAGTTTCCGTGGCAATTTTGCGGATCGATGTTGATTCAAGTTTTAGCAGTGCAGCATAGGTCTCAGCATCGCTCATGCTTATGCCTAGGTCGATCAGCAGGTTAATGATGCTTTTCGTGTCATTCTTCATGAACCATATTCTAAATCTTAGGTGTTATTTTGTCAATCGTTTGTTGCCGACTGCAACAGTAAGCGAGATGATGCGCCGCAGCCCGCCGGCATATATAATAGAGGGATGAATTTCCGTATCACCGGCGCGATCGCCATCAGCAAATTGGCACGCACCGTCGTCAGATTGCGGCGGCGTGGCGGCTCGGCCTTGCCCGGCCTGGTGGCCGAAACCATCGCTCCAGACTTTTTGAGTCAAACCCTCAGTCATCTGCCAGACGGTATCATCATTATCACCGGTACCAACGGCAAGACTACAACCACCAAAATGGTCGCCGACCTATTAACTGGCCTCGGCAAAAAGGTATTGACCAACAAAAGCGGCAGTAACTTCACCCGTGGTATCGCCGCCACCATCGTCCAGGAGACCAAGCTGGGCCATTCCCTGACGCATGATATCGCCGTCATCGAACTCGACGAAGCCTACGCCAAAAAGTTTGTCCAAATTGTCCGTCCGCGCTACGTTGTCGCCCTTAATGTCATTCGTGACCAGCTCGACCGTTTCGGCGAAATCGATACCACCGCCCGGCTTATCGCCAGTGTCCTCCAGGCCGCCACGAGCGGTAGCGTTATCAACGGTGACGACCCGCGTTTGCTGGCGATTGGCCAGCAGCTCACCACTCCAGTCAGCTATTACACGGTCAGCCCGGCGCTGCGAGCCAACTTCCCCACCGACGAAGAGCTACACGCCATTAGCGAGCCGGCCAGCGCTGACCACACCTCAACCGCCGACACCGGTAAAGTTGATCTGGAGCATACTCCCCATAAGCCCAGCCAAGGCGCCGCTTCCCTACCGGCCAGCGCTGTTGAGCTAACCAGCTTCAATGGCCGCCAGGTTGAGTTCACGATTGATGGCAAACTCTATCCTACTGAGCTCAGCGTCACCGGCCAGTACAATTTCCAAAACGCTGCTGCGGCCATTGCCGCAGCGCGCCTGGTCATGCCTGACACACCCGTCGAAACGATTCTCACCAAGCTCAGTGTCGTCCAGCCCGCTTTCGGACGCGGCGAAAGCCTGACGATTGGCGGCCGGCAGCTCGAGATCATCCTCGTCAAAAACCCGGCCGGTTTCCAGCAAGCGCTGTTGTCATTCCAGACGCCGGCCGCCACCATGATTGCCATTAATGATAACGATGCCGATGGCCGCGATGTGTCCTGGCTGTGGGACGTCAACTTTGAATCATTACGAAGCGGCGGCGTGAGTATGGTCAGTGGTATCCGAGCTTATGACATGGCGTTACGCCTGAAGTATGAGGAAGTGCCTTACGGCGACGTTACACTCGATTTGGGCACAGCCTTGCGAGCGTTCGTCAGCGGCGCTCCTGACCAGCCGCTACGCGTCTTTTGCACCTACACGGCGATGTTACCGCTGCATGCCATGGTTCGCGCCCTGGCCGGACAGGAGCGCGCCTTATGACCCATACGAGCCAGAGCCTCACCATTCTCTACATGTACCCGCACGAAATGAATATTTACGGCGATATCGGTAACGTACTGACTCTCGAAAGGCGCCTTGCCTGGCGCGGTATTACACCAAATATTACCTACCACCAGCCCGGCATGCCTTTGAATGAGAACGCCGACATTATTAT
>DHXQ01000033.1:15797-17750 GCA_002413755.1 Candidatus Saccharibacteria bacterium UBA5152
GACGGCGTGCCGATGCTGATGATCTGCGGCATGTACCAACTGTTTGGCCACCGGTTTGTAACCGGCGACGGACAGGAACTGCCAGGCATTGGTGTCTTTGACATGGAAACTCGGGCCAGCGACCGACGGCTGATCGGATCGTTAGTTATCAATACCGAGTTTGGCGAGGTTGTCGGGTACGAAAACCACAGCGGCCAAACCTACATAGCCGACGGCCAAAAGCCATTCGGTACAGTCATTCGGGGCTACGGTAATAATGATAGTAAGCAAGCCGAAGGCGCCATCACCAACAATACCTATGGCTGTTATATGCACGGTTCGCTGCTGCCGAAGAATCCAAAGTTTGCCGATGAACTGCTACGCGTCGCCCTGACCCGCAAGTATGGTGCTAATGCTGCACAGTTGCTGACGCCGCTCGACGACAGCCTCGCCGACAAGGCCCGCAAGGTAGCCATCAGCCGCTAAATCCAAGCAAAGCAATTTAAAAGAGCCCTCCGGGTGGAAGGCTCTTTTTTGGAGTTTCGGTTTTGGTCGGGGAGACAGGATTCGAACCTGCGACCTGACGGTCCCAAACCGCCCGCGCTACCAGACTGCGCCACTCCCCGGCAACAAATATCTCTGGCTAACTTGAGCTATTTTAACAGATACAACAAAAAATTTCCAGACCTAATAAGGCATATTGTCCTCGACGGCTGCATTAAAGCGATTCACTGTGCCGGCAATCTTCCTCACCTCATCTACTGTGTACTTGAAACTGTCGGCAAAATAGATCATCAGCCAGTCATTTTCAATCTCAATATCCAGCCCACTACCATAATCCACAAGCGTTTGCATCAAATCTGGCGCCATCACCGACAGCGTGGTGATCTGCTCACCTTTGGTTGCAAACAATTTAAAATATTTCTGAAAGTCACCCTCGAGTGAAAGCTGCTCCAGCCCGTCAAAACTCTTGGGGTAATAGCGCACGATTGTATCAATCCGATTTTTGACACCATTCAGGTACATATGCGGCAATGCGCCCGAAAGCTTGAATGCTGCGACACCGCAAGAAAGCAAATTATTGCTACCCGACTGCTTCTCCATATTTGCCGCATAATTGCCCATCATGAAGGTTCCGGCCGTGTTTTTGAGAACATTTTGAAACGCATAGCTTCCGACTGCTACGTTCGTCAGTATGCCTGGCAAGCCAAAAACATTAGCATACACAGACTCTTCATAAATCCAACCCGCGGAGGCAGCATAACGGCGCAAAATTGCTCTAGTACGGGCATAGCCCTTAAACATGTTTGATAAAAGCCGCCGCACATAGACCGGAAATGCCACCGTACCAGCGCCAATCAGCAGCCATAAGAAAAGTTTGACCCAAATCGGAAGGATGAAATTATCTACAAACCCAACCATTATAAAAGCAAAGATAAGCGCAAAGCCACCGAGCACGGCTATCAGAAATACATTCAGAAAGAGGTTTAACTGAGGAGAGCCCTTTATTTCATCCGGCGTCGGCTGATATTCGAGTGCTTTAATATTCTCATCGGTAATCGTGAAGATGGTTTTTATGTTTTGAGTTGGTTGATTCATGGCTTATGATTATTCAATAACTTTACGGATTTGCTCGATCGCGGTAGCTTTGCCAGTCGTTTCATCGACTGTCGCCAGCACGGCACAGAGTTGTAACCGACCGGAGTCTTCCAGCTGGTTGCGGCTGGCCTGGCCGGTTTTCCAGCGGTTCATAATGACTTCCAGCTTGACGCCGAGGCAGGAGTCAAGCGTCCCGCACATCCCGACGTCGCTAATGTGCGCCGTACCTGCGGGTAGCACCATGGCATCGGCAGTCGGCACATGCCAGTGGTCACCAACGACTAAGCTGGCGCGACCATCGAGGTAGCGGCCGATCACAAACTTCTCGCTGCTGAAGTCGCCGTGGAAATTGACGACGGTGGCTGCCTTGGGCAC
>DHXQ01000033.1:17989-28220 GCA_002413755.1 Candidatus Saccharibacteria bacterium UBA5152
TCGCGGCCGACAATTTGGCCGAGCAAACTTACGAAGAGCACTTTACCCTTGGGCGTATCGACATATTTATAACCGAGGCCAGGCGTGCCGTCCGGGTAATTTGCCGGGCGGACGATCGGCTGCGCCGGGTCGGTCATGGCTGGGATGATCTCATCCAGGTGTAAGCTCCAGTTACCGCCAGTGCAGGCATCCACCCCAAGTTTACGCAGCCGACCAAAATCAGCCACTGAGATTCCCTTGCCGTCCGTGGTGTTCTCAGCCTGGGCTATCACGAAATCAACCGCGTACTGCTGGCGAATTTCCGGTAGCAACTTTTGGATTACCCGCATGCCGGGTTCGCCCATAATGTCACCGAGGTAAAGAATGTTCATTCGTTATTTAGCGAACTCGATGGCGCGGGTTTCGCGGATGACATTGATCTTGATAGTACCGGGGTACTGCATGCTTGACTCAATCTTGGTGGCAATGTCGCGAGCCAGCTTGATGGCGGTCAGGTCGTCAACTTGCTGGGGGCGGACGAAGACGCGGATTTCGCGGCCAGCGCTGATGGCGTAGGATTTTTCGATGCCTGGGAAGCCATTGGCGACGTTCTCTAGTTCGCGCATCCGCTCGCCGAAGTTTTCGGCGGAAATGTTGCGAGCACCGGGGCGGGCAGCGCTGATAGCGTCAACAGTGCGGACGATCAAAGCTTCAACGGTGGTGGCTTCGACGTCGTCGTGGTGCTGTTCAGCGGCCAGGGCGATTTCTTCAGGTGCACCATACTTGCGCAGCATTTCACCGCTGATGTGGTGGTGTTTGCCCTCCATCTTATGGGTCAAGGCTTTGCCGATGTCGTGGACCAGGGCAGCATATTTGGCTGTCTTAACGTTGGCGCCAACTTCTTCGGCAATCATGCCGGCGATGTGAGCCATCTCAGTTGAGTGCTTGAGGACGTTCTGGCCGTAGCTGGTACGGAAACGGAGTTCACCCAAGAGGTGCAAAATCTCCTTTGGAATACCGATGATGCCAACTTCGCGAGCGGCATCTTCACCGGCTCGGAGGACATCTTTTTCGACGTTCTTTTGAGCCTTTTCAACGACTTCTTCGATACGCCCAGGATGGACACGGCCATCTTTCAGCAATAATTCGAGGGCCTGGCGGGCGACCTCGCGGCGAACAGGGTCGAAGCTCGAGAGGACGATGTAGCCGGGAGTATCGTCTACCATGATATCTACGCCAGTCGCCCGCTGCAGGGCCTGGATGTTGCGGCCTTCCTTACCGATGATGCGGCCCTTCATCTCTTCGTCTTCCAGCTTGACGCTGGTGATAGTGCGCTCAGCGGTAACTTCGCTGCTCATCCGTTCCATGGCGGTGGTGATAATCAAAGCCGCTTGCTCTTCGGCCGTTTCGCGGGCTTCATTCTGTAATTTGTTGATCAGCCCGGTCAAGTCGTTTTTGATATCGCGTTCGGTCATTTGCATCAGTTTGTCAGCGGCATCAGACTTCGACAGCTTGGCAACCTTCTCCAACTTCTCTTGTTGTTTGGTGCGGATATCGCGGATTTCGTTCTTTAGACCTTCGACTTCCGTTTCACTGACGCGCAGTTTTTCGGTGCGTTTGTCGAGCTCATCGAGTTTTTTGTCGAGGATTTCTTCACGATTGATAATGCGGTTCTCAAGATCTTTGAGTTCCTTGCGGCGAGTTTGTTCGTCCTTGCGAGCTTGTTCAGCGATGTCAGCCGCTTCGTTGCGGGCCTTGGCGAGGAGTTTGTCGGCTTCTTTTTGGGCTTTGGCTTGTTCTTTCTCGACATCTGCCTTGGCTGAGCCTAGTTTTTTGTTTGTTAGAAAAAGATTCCCAGCGTAGCCAGCCCCTAGACCAACTAAGGTTAATACAATGGTAATTATAACCATTTCAGATTCCTTTCCATTTCAATAGGGTATGTGCGTCAGCAATCGCTATCACTTCACTAGCTAGACCGCAGTACCTGAACATTGAATTTGCTTAAGATATTGTAGAAATACGACAGAGGATACAATGTATGCGATTGTAAATCCTATAACAAACTATACGCTCTCAGCGCGCAAATCGTCAACGTTCGAAAATTTATGACTTTGGGGGAGTGATGTGGACGTCGGCACCATATTCTGGCATAACAGCCGTGGATGTCTCGCCGCTTTGCAAGCGCTTCAGGGCAGTTTGCTGCCAGTCGGCACCAGTCTCCGTAACAATCGGCAGCTCAAGGGCGTACGCCAGGGCGTTGGCGGTTGTCAGGCCAATCCGCAGCCCAGTGAAGCTGCCCGGCCCGGCATAACAGGCCACAGCCTCGAGATCATTCAATGTTTTTTGATTAGCTTTGAGGACTTCGCTAATTTTGATATGCAGCGTTTCGGCAAGTTGGCGATGGGCAGTCCACGTCACATAGGCCAACTGGGTGAGGTCATCATACAGCCCGAGTTCGGCCTCGGGTTTGTCGGTTCGGATGGTCAGGGTGAGCATAACTGATTCTCTTTTCTAATCTGGGATTCTAAGCAAAAAGGTAGTTTAGCACGTCCGGATACCGAAAGCTAAGATCACGCGATTCGTCACCGGTGCGCGTGATCACAACCATGATCTTTTGTTCGGGCAGTACGTCAGCCACGATATCACCCCACTCAATTGCCACAACTGCCTGCGGATCGTCGATAAACTCAGCCAGCTCGTTGGCGATGATCCCCGGCTGATTCAAGCGGTAAAAATCAAAATGGTACAGCGTCAAGCCCTTGGAATTCGAGTGGTACTGGCGGCTGATCGTGAATGTCGGGCTGGCCACATGGTCGCGGCTGCCCATGCCCTGAGCCAGCCCACGGACAAATGCCGTCTTGCCACCACCAAGGTCGCTACTGAGCGCAATAACCTCACCGCCCCGCAGGCGCGAGCCGATCTGTGAGGCCAGGCTTTCGGTTTCGGCCAAGCTGCCGGAACTTATGTGCAATGTCATGTCGGTATTCATATAGACCATATAGTACCGCGAGAGCGGCAACGGCGACAAGTATCCCCATGTGGATTGGCGTCTTGGGTTTGTCCAGTAAAGTTGTGGCCGCAGTTTTAGCGGCGGTGACTTTTTTCTTGGCGGCGGTTGTCTTGGCCTTGGTAGTTTTTAGCTTGGCGGTCGTTGTACTGGCTTTCTTCGTCGTGGTAGCTTTGGTGGTTTTTGTAGCGCTTGCTTTCGGAGTGGCAACTTTTGTGGCCTTGATAGCGACCACTGGCACCGTCAGGATGTTTGCCACGCTTGGCGTGGCCGAGGTCGACCATTGCCAGACGCCGTCATCCAAAATCCAGGCTTGGTTGTCGGCTACCGTGCCATAGGCTGTGGTTTCGTTTAGAACTAAGCCAGCAGGATCGCGAAAACGAGCCTGACCGCCGCTATTGGACAGCGACAAACCGGTATCGGCTGAATAGAAAGCGACGTAAGTCAGCGGCGCGATGACTGTGCCGGCAGGGAACGCATAGGTGTGCAGGGTGGTGGTACCAACTTCTAACTTGTAACTTTCCAGATCAAATGCTGCGTTGTTTGGGTTGTAGAGCTCGATAAACTCATCATTGGCATCAGTCAGCGGAGTGGCTGGATTAGGTAAGAGCTCAGTGATCTGCGGTGCTGTCAGGCCGTCATTGCTCACGGGCGGCAGTACCGGAGCATCATCAGCGGCGGTTGTTCCGCCAGCCGTAGCATCACTGTCGTCCGTATCGGCGGCTGGATCGGCCTGCTCAACAATCACCGGTGGCAACCAGCCGTCGAGCGGCGTAATGTCGTCCTCTGGCCCAAACTCAGCGAGCATTCCGTCGTCAGCGACGTATTCCGAGTCATCATTTGGTATACGCTGCAGGCTTTTGCCCGACGCTGGTGATGCCAGCACGCCTTGCGGCAAAGCCGTGTCACCAGACTCAGCCAACCACATCACCCGGTCGTGAGCCATTGTCACAGCAGTCGTGGTGTCAATACTCAGCAGCTGCAGCCCGCCGCCAGTGTCAGTCATCAGATGTGAGCTGGACGCGGCATAGGTAAGGTCAGGCGTCATGCCGCCTGGTAAATAATCATTGCTAGCGATCAGGAAGTAGTCATGGGCTGAAACGGTGCCGGTCAGCGTAACGGAGTTACTTGTGGTTGGCGTTGTCGTCCAGGTTGGCGCGCCCGTTTTGACACTGCTGGAGTTAAAGAATTGCAGCTTCCACTGCGGAGCGCCGGCCACTGGGGTTGTCGGGTCGCCAAACGCGATGTCCTGGTCGGTTCCGTTGTAGAGTTCTACAAATTCCTGAGCGGCCGAGCCGCCATTGGTCTGGAATTCGGTAATGAAAATGTCGGGCGTCACAACGCTTTGTATGGTAGCCGGCGCTGTTGTGGCTGCGGCATAGACAGGGAATGCCGAGACCAGCACGCAAAGCGCTGTGGCGATTCCAACCCTGATTTGTCTTCCAATGTGTGGCATGCGCCAATAATAATCAGCTATCGATATTCAGGGCAAGCAGTAGCGTAATCTGTTTTATTTTTCTACAACAAATTAATCTGTTAAATAACTTAATTTTTAGTTTCGCGTATAATGTAACATATGTTGCAACTGTCCGAAGCCACCCAGAAGCGTCAAGTTTTGTCGCTCAGAACCAGTACCCCAATCGCTGATATTGTCGGACCGATTATCAACCAGGACAACCTCAAGATTGAGGGGTTTTATTGCGGTGATTATTCGAACAAAGCACCGCGGGTCCTGCTGTACCAGGATATCCGCGACATGCTGCCGCAAGGCATCGTCGTCAATGATTACGACGCCCTCACCGACCCATCTGAACTCGTCCGGCTCCAAAAAATCCTGGAACGCAATTTTAGTCTCATCGGCAAACCAGTCGAAACAGTCGGCGGCGAAAAAGTCGGCAAAGTCAGCGACTACGCCTTCGAGACAACGACCATGTATATCCAAAAACTGTATGTTTCACGCTCCATTTTCAAAAATCTCACCGCCGGCAGCCTGAGTGTCGACCGTACACAAATCCAAGAGATCACCTCAAAGAAGGTCATCATAAATGACCTGCTTGAAACCGTCTCAGCCCCGGCCACCAGCCCGATGTCAGTCTAGTCAAAATCGTCGTTGCCAGAGAGCACGCGCTTGATATCGTCATAGCCGTAGCCCTGGCGCGCTAAATACTGCATAAGCTTGGTGTTGTCCTGGTAACGCGATTGGCCACGCTTCTTATCGACCAGCTTGCGCAAAGTCTCGAGGTCAGTGGTTTCATCTTCTTCGAGCACCTGGCGCACAACTTCGTCGGGGACGTGCTTTTGGCGCAACTCCATGGTCAGTCGGCGCCGACTGACGGATTTGATGGCCCGACGGTTGTCTACCCAGCTGCGTGCGAATTTCAGGTCACTGACGTAACCAAAACCGCGCAGCCGCTCCAGGATTTGCTCGCCGGCGTCCTCGTCAATCGCTTTGCGCCGAAAATAATCGTGCAACTCCCACTCACTGCGGAGGCGGCGAGCCACGTAGGCCAGCGTCAGACCGTAGGCCTTATCGAGCGCTGAGGTGTCCTTAAAGGCGGCCAGCTGCTGAGGCGTGACTTCCTGCCCGATATATATCTTTTGGTCAAGCAGTGCGCCTTCGCTCAGCGAAAACGCATACTTTTCGTCAACAAAAATTGAGTAGCGACCGGCTCGTTTGACCTGCGCTTTGATGGCCGAGATCTTCATCGGGCCGGTTGGCTTGCCGCTGCCGCCCGATCGCTTGTCTCCAGATTTTTCGACAGCACGAGCAGAGGCAGCGATTATTTCATCGCTGCTCTGCCCCTGCAATATATTGCCGCTACTCACCGCGTCTAGGTAAGATCAACGGAGTACGCGATACTCGCATGGTGTGTGAGAACGAACCGTCTGGAAAGGCGTACGGGAAGTGCAAATGTGAGTTGCCTTCAACCAGGTCCTGGAGCCGGCGCTCGAGCGCTGCTCTTAAGGCGGGATCTTGTATCAAAGCAATCTCCTCTACTGGAACGACCACATCGCTCGCTCCCCTCTCGTTCACCCCGTAGGTTACATACTCAGGTTGCTCGGGCTGTATGGGTACGGTATTTCCAACCATGGTGATTACTCCGCGATGACGCTGGCCCGAACCTTGTCGGCGATCTCTTCCATGACAGATGGGTTTTCGACGAGGTAGTTCTTGGAGGCTTCACGACCTTGGCCGATTTTACCACCGCCGTAAGCAAACCAGGCACCGGACTTCTCAACGATGTCCTTGGCGGTTGCCAGGTCGAGAATATCACCAGCCCGGGAAATACCCTGGTTGTACATGATATCGAACTCAGCTTCGCGGAAAGGCGGCGCAATCTTGTTCTTGACGACCTTGACACGAGTACGGTTACCAATGACGGCATCGCCCTGCTTTATCTGGCTGATGCGCCGAATGTCCATACGAACTGAAGCGTAGAACTTCAGGGCATTACCACCAGTGGTGGTTTCCGGGTTACCGAACATCACACCGATCTTCATGCGGATCTGGTTAATGAAAATAACCGTGGTGTGTGATCGTGAGATGACCCCTGTTAGCTTGCGCAAAGCTTGGCTCATGAGACGAGCTTGGAGACCCATGTGGCTGTCGCCCATGTCACCTTCAATTTCAGCCCGTGGTACCAGTGCGGCAACCGAGTCAACGACCACAATATCAACAGCGTTCGAACGAACCAGCGTTTCGGCAATTTCCAGTGCTTGCTCGCCGTTGTCTGGCTGTGAAAGCAGCAGGTTTTCGGTATCGACCCCGATGCGCTTAGCATAGGTTGGGTCAAGGGCGTGCTCGGCGTCGATGAAGGCTGCCGTGCCACCAGCCCGTTGAACTTCAGCGATGGCGTGCAGGGTCAGCGTGGTTTTACCACTTGATTCTGGTCCGTAAATTTCAACAATACGACCCCTTGGGATGCCACCACCGAGTGCCAGGTCGAGCGACAGTGAGCCCGATGGGAAAACCTCAACCTTGGTGTGGGCTGATTCGCCGAGACGCATGATCGAACCCTTACCGAATTGCTTTTCAATTGTTTCAAGCGCTAAACCAAGCGCTTTGCTCTTGCCTTCGCTTGCAGCGGTTACCTTGGCAGTCTCAGCCTTTGTGGCTTTCGACTCAGTTGCTTTTGGCTCCGCGGCCTTAGACTCGCTAGCTTTTGGCTCAGTCGTTTTGGTGTCTGATTTTTTGGCATCTTCAGCCATAGCTATACCCTCCATTACAGTAGTACTCCCTCTCCGGATGTTAGTTATATTATACCCCAAAACCATACGTTTCGCACCTGCCCTAACTCTAGAGATTTTCTCTTTGAACCAGCCACCCTCGGCATCTACGAACCCATTTCGGGTTCATTACGGTTTCAAGCCTCTATCACATCCGGCACAAAAGGAACGATTTGGATAAGCAAGGTATAGCAATCCCATCACGCTCATGCCAAACATTTCATTAAAAATTACTACGGCCGCAGCCTTGGCTGGCCGCACCTACTGCTTGAGCGTACTGCCCACAAAGATGCCGTCTGCCCAATAGCCGCCCGAACTGCTTTGGGGCAAAATATCGTACGTATAGCCATCGTTGTAGCTGACTTTGGAGACCTGCGTAACCGTTGCCTGATCTAGATCGCTACCAACTTTCACATCTTTGAATAGCCTGCCACTAGCCGTGGGGTGGTCTGGCGAAACAAGCAAACTACGCCCATCTTGCAATCTTACGCGTAGCAACTGCGTGCCTTGCGGCACAGCTCGTTTCGTTGCTTTGAGTATGGGTACAAGCACTTTTTGACCAGTGCCATCCCGAGACCATACCAGGTCACCTGGCCTTAAAGCCGTCACTCGCTTCCTGCCCTGGTCAGTATCTATTTTCGTACCAGAGGAAAGGCAAATCGGACATGCAGTTTTTTGGCAATCTTCATACTGCCGTTTTGTAATACAACCTAGTGGAATGCCATAATTGACATAGCCTGGTGCACATGCACCATTTTTTAGGTAAGGTCCAGTGACATGGTGGGCGTGCCAGAAAAATGCACCGGCAAAAGCCAGGATTACTACGAGACATATACTATCGATTACGATCCGTCTTTTTCTCGACATATCGTCACTATCATACCAAATGCGGGTAACTATATATATGAAATTGATCCCGTTTATGTTTGCGACGTTTTGCGTACGTTTCTGCTAAAATGTTTCCAGGATGGGTGAACGCTAACATGCGAATTTCTGATACTACCGTTGAGAAGCTGCTTAAGCAAAGTGGCAAGTTTACTGATGAGCAGCTCAAGTCACTGCGCGAGCAGGAAAAGACCGAGAAGAAGCCGCTGCAGGATATTGCTATCAAGAACAACGCCATCAGCGAAAAAGACCTCACCAAACTCTACGCCGAAGAAATCGAAATCCCTTACATTGAATTTAACCCGCGCGAACTGTCGCGTGAAATACTGAAAGTTATACCCGAGCGCATTGCCCGCCAGTACAAGGCGGTCGTTTTTGACGTCGATGCCGAAGGTAACAAACTGCTGGCGCTCGAAGACCCGGACGACATCCAGGCCATTAACTTCCTGCGCAAACAACTTGGTGCCAACATCAAGCTGCATATAGCCACCGAAACCAACATCCGCGGTGCGCTCGACCAGTTCCGGGGTAACATCAGCAGCGAGCTGACCAAGGTTATCTCCGACGACGCGGCTAGCGAAGAAGACGAAGAAGAAGTCACCGAAGATGAAGTCGCCGAAGACTCGCCGATCGCTCAAACCGTCAACCTGATCATCGAATACGGCGTCAAGGCCGGGGCCAGCGACATTCATATCGAGCCGCGTGAAGGCTACGTCATTATCCGTTACCGCGTCGACGGCGTACTCCGCGAGGCCAACAAATTACCGCGCAAACTCCTCGGCGCACTGGTCAGCCGCATCAAAATCCTCAGCAACCTGAAAATCGATGAACACCGTGCCCCGCAAGATGGCCGCTTCAAGGTGGAAGTCGCCGGGCTGGTCTATGCCCTGCGTGTCAGCACCCTGCCAATTGTCGACGGTGAAAAGGTCGTCATGCGTATCCTGAACGAATCCAGCAAACCGCAGAGTCTCGAAGAGCTCGGCTTCTGGGGTATCGCCCTCAAGGTGTTGCAGAACGCCATCATCCAGCCGCACGGCATGATTCTGGTAACCGGACCGACCGGATCCGGCAAGTCCACCACGCTGTTCAGCGTGCTCAGCATGCTCAACAAACCGAGCGTCAATATTAGTACCGTCGAGGATCCGGTCGAGTACCGCATCTTTGGCGCCAACCAGGTCCAGGTTAACCCGATTGCCGGCATGTCATTTACCAACGGCCTGCGCGCCCTGCTCCGCCAGGATCCAAATGTCATCATGGTCGGCGAGATCCGTGACGGCGAAACTGCCCAGCTCGCTGTCCAGGCGGCGCTGACCGGTCACTTAGTTTTTAGTACACTGCACACCAATAACGCCGCCACTTGCCTGCCGCGCCTGCTCGACATGAAGATCGAGCCATTCCTGATCGCCAGCACCGTCCGCGTCGTAGTCGGTCAACGCCTAGTGCGCCGACTGTGCGTTAGCTGCCGAGAGGAGTTCACCCCCGAAGAAGTCACCCTCAAGCGCATGGTAGCCGCCTTCCATCTCGACAAACCAGAGGTCATGAAGTACATCCACAACCTCGAAGAGCAGGCCCTGGCCGGTGGCATCGGCAAGTCAGACGTTCGCGCAGCGGCGAGCGATAGCGAAGCTAAGGCGGGCGACAAATCCTCCAACGAGCTGGCCAGCACCGACAGCGGCATTAAGCATTTCTGGAAAGCCCACGAAGACGGCTGCGACAATTGCAATAACAGTGGTTACCGCGGCCGGATCGGCATTTATGAAGTCCTCGATAACACCCCGGTCATCCAAAAACAGATTGTGACCAACGAAACCAGCGATAATATTCAAAACAGTGCCATCGCGGGTGGTATGGTAACTATGCAGACCGATGGCCTGGTCAAAGCCCTGCGCGGCCAGACCACCGTCGAAGAAGTCCTGCGCGTCACCGCCTCCGAATAATTATGAAATACACCTACACCACCATTAAGGCCGGCAAATCAACCACCGCTACTGCTGAAGCCGGCAGCCGCGAAGCCCTGATGGCCAGCCTCAGCCACCAGGGAATTCATCCGGTAGCCATCAAGGCAGCAGGTGAGGGGAAGAGCATATTCAAGCTTGGCCTACCCCAGCAAAAGGTCCACCTCCAGGATCTGGT
>DHXQ01000033.1:28465-28818 GCA_002413755.1 Candidatus Saccharibacteria bacterium UBA5152
TCGCTGGCGACACTTGGTGCCGACTGCGAAAGTCCGCCGCTCAAGACAGCCATTACCGCCATTACCAAAGATGTCGAAAGTGGTCTGCCGCTCGGTGATGCCTTCGCCAAGTTCCCGCGCATCTTCTCTGAAGTCTACGTCAACATGGTCAGGGCAGGTGAGGAGGGCGGTATCCTCGATGAGATCCTGAAGCGCCTGGCCACCCAGGTCGAACTCGACGCCAGCATCCGCAAAAAGCTGAAAAGCGCCATGATGTACCCCACCGTCCTGCTGGTCGTGACCGTGATCGCCTTCTTCGGTATCATGCTGGTGATCATGCCCAAGATCAGCGGCATTCTGACCGACCTCGGCGG
>DHXQ01000033.1:29054-35251 GCA_002413755.1 Candidatus Saccharibacteria bacterium UBA5152
ATGGTGCACAACTTCGTGATTATTATCGTTGTCTTCAGCGGCATAATCTTCGCTGTCGCCCGCTACGTCCGGACGCCAAAAGGCAAATACAACCTGCACATGCTGCTCCTGACGATGCCGGTCATGAAAAACATCACCATGAAAATGGCCGTCGCCCGCTTCAGCCGGACTTTTGCCTCACTGATGTCGGCCGGTGTCAGCGTGCTTGACGCCTTGGAGGTTACCGGTGGCGCCATTGGTAACAAAGTGATCGAAAAGGAGCTCAAAGAGGCCGCCCTGCAGGTCAAGAATGGCAAACAGCTCAGCGAGCCGATCAGCAAGAGCCCGCATTTTCCTCCCATCGTCAGCCAGATGCTGGCCGTCGGTGAAGAAACCGGCCAGATCGACACCGTCCTCGTCAAAGTCGCCGATTTTTATGAAGAAGAGGTCGGCACCCTGATCGACGGCCTGGCCGCCATCATCGAACCAATCATGATCGTTATATTGGGTGGTGCCGTCGGCCTGATCGCCGCCTCTGTTATGGGCCCAATCGCTTCCCTCTCCAAGAATATCGGCAGTTAGCGAACACTTGACGTTATAGAGCTTATGTCTATAATCAAGGGAAGATACTGGAATAAACCAGATCAAACAACCAAACATTTTAATCATAAGGAGGGTGGGTCCTCATGAACTCACTTAGCAAACGTTTACAAAAGGGTTTCACAATCGTCGAACTCTTGATCGTGATCGTCGTGATCGGCATTTTGGCTGCTCTCGTCATCACAACTTACAATGGTATTCAACAAAAGGGTCGTAACACCGAGCGCACCACTGACCTCAAGGCAGTCCAGGGCCAGCTCGAGGCTTACTACGCTCAGAATGGTCGCTACCCAGCGAACACTGACCTTGGTACAACCAGTGCTACGAACGTAACATTCATCCAAGCAAACATGAAGGGCCTCGACAAAGAAGCTCTGCGTGACCCTAAGGGTACAGCTGCTGACTACTCGCTCGTCAATGGCACAACTGCAACTGCCAACAAGTACGCCTACGAGGCAACAGCCGACGCAGGTGCAACGTGTGACAACACGACTAATGACTGTACCAAGTACACTCTGACTGCCAAGCCAGAAGGTACCGGCCCAGACATTGTCTACAACAGCTTGAACTAATCCTTCAAGATACACAAAAACACTAAAAAGTCCGGCCTCGATGCCGGACTTTTTATATGGCAAAAATATGACAAAAGTTCTAAGCATGAGTGGTATAATTGAAACTAAGGAATATTGCCACCGGTGGGTACAGCGAAATCAACACACTTTTTTAAAGACAGGCCCCTCTTCGGCTTTGACATTGGTCACGGCTCACTTAAGGTGATGCAGACCGAGTTACGTGGTAAAACCCCGCATATCATAGGCTATGGCAGCGCCAGGTTCGATCCCGCCGCGATTGATGATGGTGTAGTCGCTGACCCCAAAATCATCGCCAAGGCAGCCCAGGAACTCTTCAAAAAGAGTATGATCGGCAATATTACCACCAACCGAGTGGTACTTGCCATCCCGGCCTACCGGACCTTCACGCGCCTGATCAATCTGCCCGACCTCTCCGGCAAGCAGCTCTACGAAGCCGTATCACTCGAAGCCGAACAGTACATACCGGTGCCGCTCGAAGAGCTATATCTTGATTATGAGATCGTGGGCAAGGGTAAGGAAGATACGATCGACGTCTTTGCCGTCGCTGTTCCGCGTAAGATTGTCGACTCCCAGATCAAGCTCATGGAAATGCTGGGACTGGAGACAGTTGGCGTCAAGACAACCATCGACGCTGCCGGTAAGCTCTTTCTGCAGGACAAACAAAGCGACGTGCCGACGGTATTGATCGATTTTGGCTCGCTGTCAGCCGATGTGGCCATCTTCGACCAGCACATGCTGGTCAGCGGTACCGTTAGTGGCGGCGGCACGGTCTTCACCAACCGCATCCGCGACAATCTGCACGTTACCGACGCTGAGGCCCAGATTATTAAGACCAAATATGGCCTAGGCCCCAGCAAAAAACAACACGAAATCCAAGCAGCTCTGGAGCCGGTACTGCAGCAAATCTCCCAGGAGATCCGCCGCATGATCCGCTACTACGAAGACCGCTACGAAAATAAACGCAAAGTTACTCAGGTTGTCACACTTGGCGGCGGCGCCAATATTATTGGACTGGCTGAATATTTGACCGACAACTTACGGATGGCCGTCCGCTCGTGCGACCCATGGATGTATAGCGAGTACAAAGGCCTACAGCCGCCCGCCCGGGCCGACAAGTCAATGTTTGCCACCGTCATGGGGCTGAGTCTGATTGCGCCAAAGGAGCTCTTCTAATGCTCAACCTGCTGCCGACAGAGCTCAAGGAGCAGTATCTATATGCCCGGCGCAACAGTCGCTTGCGGCGCTGGGCCTTTGCCCTGCTGTTCGGCCTGGTTGGCGTCGGACTGGTCACTACCTCTGGCATGTTGTACCTCCAACACTCTATCGATACCTATAGCAGCCGCGTCATCGCCTCTGAAGACGCCCTCAAGCAGCAGAAGCTCAACGAAACCCGCCAGCAATCCGAAGATATCACTGGCAGCCTCAAGCTGGTCATCGATGTGCTGTCCCGTGAGGTATTATTCTCGAAACTGCTGACCCAAATTGGTGCCGTTACCCCGTCGAACACCAGCCTGACTGACCTGACAATCAGCAAAGTCCAAGGCTCGCTCGATATCACCGCTGCCTCCAGTGATTATGCCAGCGCTACCCAGCTGCAAGTCAACCTGAGTGATCCCAAGAACAAAATTTTCAGCAAAGCCGACATCCAGAACATCACCTGCGCCGCCAATGCCACCGACCCCCGCTACCCCTGCAGCGTCACTCTGAAGGCCCTCTTTGCCGACAATAATCCATTCCTGTTCATCAATAAGAGCGGCAGCAAAACTACTGGGACGAACCCATGACCAGTAAGCGCATCTACTACGTCATGATCGCTGTCATGGTGCTACTCGTAGCTGCCATTATTGGCGGCGCTTACCTGGCCAACCAACAGCTCCAAAAACAAGCCGTTAGATTAACAGATTACAAGACTCGGGCCGCCGTCCTCGACCAGGAGCAATCCGGCCTGACCAAAGCCAAGCAGGACGTGGCTAAGTACAGCTCGCTCGAGAAAATCGCCAAGACCATCGTTCCTCAGGACAAAGACCAGGCTCGGGCTGTCCGCGAAATCATCAACATTGCCGCCGAAAGTGGCATCAAGCCAACCGCGGTTAACTTCCCCGTTTCCACCCTGGGTGGTCTCGCCACCAGCACTGGCACAACCAGCTCGACAGCCCCACTCAGCTCCAGCCTCAGTGCCAAACAATCCGCCCTATCCCAGCTGACGCCAGTCAAGGGCATCCCCGGTGTCTACGACATGCAAATAACCATCCAGCAAGATGCTTCGTCCCCCGTGTCTTACAGCCAGTTTATCGACTTCCTGAGCCGCCTGGAGCAAAACCGCCGCACCTCCCAGGTCACCAGCATAGTCCTGTCACCATCGACGACCAACCGTGATATGGTTTCATTCACATTAATCCTCGACGAGTTTATAAAGCCATGAAAAAGACAACCGACCAAGCCATCATCAGCCCCAAAGAAAAACTACTTCGTGCCGCCCACACCGTGCGCCGCTATATGGTGGTTATTTTCCTGCTGTTCCTGGTTAGCATCTACGGGTTTCTGGCCTGGCGAGTCATCTCATTGAATCAAGCCGAGCCTGATACGGCCGACGTCTCTGCTCAGCTCAAAACTGCCAGCGTGCCGCACATCGACACCGATGTCGTCAACAAGATACAGCAGTTGCAGGACAACAGCGTCAGCGTCCAAAGCCTCTTCGACGAAGCCCGCCAAAACCCCTTCCAGGAATAGATTCTACCGACAGCATTCGCATATCACTTTTTGCTGACTCGGCGGAAGCGCAGCCGGTGCGGTGATATCGCGGAAATGCGATACTGAAAGTATGCAGTTCAGGCGATTCACCCTCCGCGCGTGAGCGGTCAGCAAAAAGTGTATATGCGAATGTTATCCCTCCATGGGGCGGACGTTTTTGAAGTCTTCAACAGCGTTATTGAGTAAGGCGATCTGCTTCTCTGGACTACTGGCGTACGTAAAGCGGTAGGTGGTCTCATCACCCTGCGTCGACAACCTTAAGAGACCATAGTTAAAAATATGTGGCAAGATACCATCCTGGTTGAAGCTGGCATCTTCGATGTTAGACAAACTAATCGTTTGTTCGCGCTGTGAGAACAAACTGGTCTGGATGTGCTGAATGACGCTCTCGTTGGTGAGGTAAAAACGGTTGGCGTTGTAGACGATGGTGCCGACGAAAGCAAACAGCAGTGCCAATATCGAGACCAGCAGTGCCGGAATGGCGAGATATGTCGCCGGCATGGTAGTACCGACCAGATGGCCGTTAGAGTCTGCCTTGGCAACCAAGAAGGCCACGATGGCAACAATAGCCAATACGACGAGCCCTGTTGCAAACCAGATCGGGAACAGACCAATCGGGTGACGTTTGATGGCAGTGATAACATATTCACCGCTGCTCAGATTGAGCTTGGGATACTGCTGTATGGATTCTTCGTGGCGCTTTTGGAATTCCGGGCTCAGAGTTTGGCGGTGCGGCTCCACTGGCCGGGCCATATACACCACTTGCGGCTCACCGCCTGGCGTGCTTTGCGGGTTTTGAGGTTGGTAGGTTTGTGGGTCAATCTGTCCGGGGTTGGTGACAGGTGGGTTCTGACCCGTTGGGTCGTTGTGCTGTTCTTGAGGATTCATGTCTACAATTATATCCTACAACAGGCTTTTTAGTCAGTTGCTTGTTGCAACCTGGTTTTGCCGAGGTGTCCGTAGGCTTTGGGGGTGACTTTGCGGCCGCGCGGGGTGCGCTCCAGCAGGCCAATTTGCATCAAATAGGGTTCGATGAAGTCCTCGATTGTCGTCCGTTCCTCAGCGGTCAGCGCGGCCAACGTCTCTACGCCGACAGGTCCACCATCATAACTATCAATGATTGCGCCCAGCAACAGCCGATCGGCCGGATCGAGTCCCAGATCGTCGATGTCGAGCAAGATCAGAGCCTGCTTGCTGATGACCGCATCGATGATACCATCGCCGTTAACATCGGCAAAATCGCGCACCCGCTTGAGCAAGCGGTTGGCGATGCGCGGCGTCAGGCGCGAACGCTTGGCCAGCTCGTGGGCGGCTTCCGGATGAATTTTGACATCGAGGATATCAGCGGAACGGTGGATAATCTGGCCAATTTGCTCAGGGGTGTAGAATTCCAGCCGGTGGATGATACCGAAGCGGTCGCGGAGCGGGGCCGGCAGCGCGCCGGTCCGGGTCGTGGCTCCCACCAGGGTGAATTTGGGTAGATCCAGCCGCAGACTGCGCGCTGACGGCCCTTTGCCGATCATAATGTCGAGCTTGAAATCTTCCATGGCGCTATACAGCACTTCGGCCACGGTCCGCTGCAGGCGGTGGATTTCATCGATAAAAATGATGTCGCCGTCCTGCAAGTTAGTCAGCAGGCTGGCCAGATCACCGGCGCGCTCAATCGCCGGGCCGGACGTGATGCGGATTTGCGCACCCATTTCGTGCGCGATAACGCTGGCCATCGTCGTCTTGCCGAGGCCCGGCGGCCCATACAGCAAAATGTGGTCCAATGGCTC
This sequence comes from Candidatus Saccharibacteria bacterium UBA5152, assembly GCA_002413755.1. Lineage (GTDB taxonomy): Bacteria > Patescibacteriota > Saccharimonadia > Saccharimonadales > UBA4665 > UBA4665. Next base: position 34,756 of record DHXQ01000033.1, read on the forward strand.
GCCGCGCTTCTTGGCGGCGGCGATCGCCAGCTGCAGATTCATCTTCAGCCGGTCCTGCCCGATATAATTCGCAAAATCCTTGGGCCGGATAGTGTTTTCAATCTCCAGTTCAACTGGATCATCTATCACGTCGTCGGTGGCGGCATCGAGGATTCTATCTATCACTCCTCTTAGTATAACGCAACTGGCTTGTGCTTATGCACAAAAGGTGTGGTCCTGTGTGAATTTTACTTCGGTTGACCGTCGAAATAGTCTTCAATTCCAGTCACAACGCCTGCGAGGTCTTCGAAGTCGTTGTCGCCGAGCTGCCATTCGTGAGGGTTATAACTATCCGCTACGCTTACGTTGGAAACATCGTTGTAATGAATTCCGAGTAAGGTGAGCAGCGTAATGTCTACTTCCGGACCGTTCAGAACACCGGATATTGCATGGAAACCGATTCTGCCTCCCTCCAATGGTTTTTTGCTAAAAGTACCCTCTGCTGTAAGTTGTAACA
>DHXQ01000033.1:35346-36038 GCA_002413755.1 Candidatus Saccharibacteria bacterium UBA5152
GCAGGCTATCGATGAGAAGGTCCTGGTCAGTAGTGAGTACAACAATGTTTGGCGAGTTGCGTGGTTGTGTCATTGCACTAAATTATAATAAATTACATAAAAATGCAAGTTATGGCAGTCTGGGCGCTGCGCTAGCCGCGCAAAGCTTGCTTGATGCGGTCTTCGGTAGGCAGTTCCGAACTGACATCGTGGAGCGCGGCGGCGGCATCTTGCGGTGAATAGCCCAGGCTAACCAGGGCTTCGACGGCTTCATCCTGCATCAGGAGGCCTTCGCCCTGCAGAATTCCGGTCGTCGATAAGTCGACGCCGGCCAAGCCGACTTTGTCCTTGAGCTCAACCACCATTTGCTCGGCGGCGCGTTTGCCGACACCTTTGGCGGATTGCAGGCGCTTGGTGTCGCCACCGGCGATGGCCGCCCGCACTTCGTCAGCACTGCCGATGTCGAGGACGCTCATCGCCACCTTGGGGCCGACATTTTTGACGCTCAGAAGCTGCTCGAACAACCGCTTGTCATCGAGCCGCACAAAGCCGAACAGGTCGTGGGCATCTTCTTTGATGTTCTCATGGATGTATAATTTGGTCGAGCGGCCGGTCTCTAAGCGGCTCAAATCATTCAACGTTACCAGCACGCCATAGCCAACGCCGCCAACGTCCAGTATCGTCACGCTGCCGATCTTTTCAGCGATTACCCC
>DHXQ01000019.1:0-12057 GCA_002413755.1 Candidatus Saccharibacteria bacterium UBA5152
CAACGCAGTCAAATCAAAATCGACTTCTTTCCTGGATACGCCTGAGCAAAAAATATAGAAGGTTTGGTGACTAGATAACAATTAGAACTGCTGTCGCATTTGGCTGAGTACCATTGACAATGTTAGAACCATTTTACTGTCACCTAGTGCTCATGTTTGGCATGACGATCATTCATCATCCTCAACATGTCCCGTCCGCCCGTCTTAAAGAATCGGGTCACAACAATAGCAGTAATTATCAAGAAGATAATATTGAGTACACTCGTATAGTTCCACGATACCGAAGCTTCAAGCACTGTTGCGTTGCGCACATGGGGTACAAAATGAAGTACTTGTGCAATACCCTCAATAACGTAGCCCGCTAAAACCATCGCAGCATACATAAGAACAGACAGCCTTAACGCCATGCGCCAGCCATAGTATTTTCGATAGATGTTAATGATTGGCAAAATGATAAGGTCGGCAAAGATGAAGCTGATAACGCCACCAAATGATATGCCACCATTCCACAGAACAGCTGCGAGGGGGACGTTACCGATTGAGCAAACAAAGCTAAGGATAGCGACGATTGGTCCAATGATTGGCCCCCATATAGCGGCAAGTAGTGGGTGGTCAGTCAGAAACAAGGCTTGCCAAAAAGAAGCCGGTATCCATGCGGCTGCTGCGCCAGCAATCAACAACCCGATAACAATGTCTTTCCAGACGGCTTGCCAATCCATAACATAATAGTGCGACGTAGCAGTTTTACCCTTTTCAGAAAGCAGTCGGCTCATTAGTGTTCCGTTTTCAGTGACGGACATATCCATCTGAGCATGCGCTTCCATTTTGCCTTGCGCCCCCTTTTCGGCAATCTTTCGGGCTTGCTCAATCAGCTTAGGACTTATGAATAGTCGTGCCAACACGGCGAAGATGATAATCATGATTGGTCCACCAACGAACTCAGCCAGCGTAAATTGCCAGCCGAGTAATAGTGCCATGATGATTCCTAGCTCAATTACTAGATTTGTAGAAGCTATCTCAAAGGCAATCGCCGCAGTAAAGTCAGCACCTTTCGTAAATATAGAACGAGCAAGAGCAACGGCAGCATACGAACAGGAAGATGAAGCAGCGCCAAGACCAGTCGCTTTAAGTAGTGACTTAGGGCTGTCATCGGGCAGTAGTTTAACCATTTGCCGCTTAGACACGACAGCTTGAATAGCGCCCGATAACAGAAAACCCAATATCAATGCCCACAGTATCTCCCAGCCCATAGCGAACGACATAGAGAGTGCATGCGAAATTGCGTGGATCATAGCTTAATACTACTAGAGTTATAGTCTAGGGCACTATACATATGTGCCCTAGACGCGCTAGTCCTTTCTTTACAGTAAATGGTGTAGCCGCATAGAAGTCGTTACGCCACTGTGGCCTGCGCCACAACTGGCAGGGTCTTTCGAGGTGTCGTACTTAGCTGCTGTCGCAGGTACAGTTTTATATTCTTTTTGGAGCTGGTCGCTACTATCTGTGCCGTAGCTGATGAGTAGCTGGTCTTTGTCCTGAATGATTTGTCCGGCTACACTTTCAATCGGCTTACCGTTTAGGATGAAGTTAAGCTTGCCCTGTTCACCGTTGGTGTACATGGCGTCATTTGTTTTAAGATAGTCGTCGCCCATACCCCAGCCGAGGTTTTGCATGAAGTTACCCCACGTTACGAGATGGTCTTCAACATGGACTACGCTGTTTACATTGTCGTGCATGTGCGCTCGTTCTTTGGGTGAGTCTACGGGGTGAAGCGTACACATCTCGGCAGCAGTCTCTTCGTAGTATTTGAATCCCTTAAACTCTTGTCGTTGGCCGTTCACGTATACAGCAAAATTCGCGTGATAGTGGACTTGGTCGGGTATTTTGTAGGTGACAAAGCGAACGCCTAAAATTACCAAAGCGCCGAGGACTATACCAATACCACTCGCTAGAAGCAGTTTCTTACTTAAAAACGTTTTCATGTTTGCTACATTCCCATCATATCGTGGTTACCCATCATGGAGTTACTCGTGTAGCCCCATTGAGTCTGCCAGTCTTTCATTTGCTGAATCTCTGTTGTCTGAGCCGTGGTGATATTCTTGGCTAAGTCTTTAACTTCTTGATGGTTGGCATTTGTGAGTGCAAGATTTGCCATATCGATAGCACCTTGGTGGTGTACGATCATTTCACTTATGAAAGCCTTGTCGAATGCGTCACCAGTTTTACCTTTGAGGTCGGTCGTCATCTCATCCATAGACATCCCGCTTGCCGATGTGGTGGTAGCCGTTTTCTCGTCAGAGCTAACCGCATTATGCATAGCATACATGTTCATGACGCCAGTATGATTGCCATTGACTGCGTAGGCAGCGATAGCACCGCTAGCTAGTAAGCCAACGATAAACGCTGCTGCGCCGATTAAAATAAACTTTTGATTCTTCATATAAACTCCTGATTATTAAATTGCATGACAAACTAGACGGTCTGGAGCCTATAAACCGTCTGCAAAGTGTCCACACAAAAGAATACGGTCAGGTGGTCGCCAACTACTGAGTAGATGTAGGCGTTTGACTACGAAAGTAACTGCCAATAACGATAAACTGATTGCGCTTAGAAAAGCTGTTATCAGGAGCGGGTCTTTGACTTCGTTTTCGAGATTAGCAAGTATGTCCTGTTCATTGGTTTTGATAGCGGTGCTACAAAGAATTTGGCACTGAACGGCTGTGCCTGTGTGTTCCGACATGCCCTCCATGCCAGCCATGGACGGTTGGCTAAAGGTTAGGTGACTAAAACCTAATGCAAAAACAGCAAAACCACTTACTAGGATGGCCTGAAACAGTCGTGGGAGCTTCAACATGTTCATACTTATATAATACAGCCTAAAGCTATAACGAGGTAACCGGTAAAGCCGGGGCGTAACATAGGTTCTGACGTCCCATGTGGTCTAGCGACAATAACAGATGCAAAATGACTGGCTGGGGATGCTCGTGAAACGTGTCGTAGGCAGGGAGGCGCACGCCAATCCAGCCGCCCGCTGACGCTGGGGGCTGTGACTGACGACCGAACCGTTCGTTAATTCGCTAATCCGGGAGATAAAAAAATACCTAATCGTGAGGGTTAGGTATTTTTATATGGCTGGGGATGAGGGATTCGAACCCCCGATCGCGGAACCAGAATCCGCTGCCTTACCACTTGGCCAATCCCCATGGTCTCGTTACTCTAGATCAGCGCGGGCGCGATGTGCGAGTAACAGAGAGATTATACTAGATTAGCGGTGTTTTGGCGAGAGTTTGGTGCCGTGAGTTTGGACTTTTGCGTTTCGTTTACGCTTGATGTGGCGATGGGTATGGTGCGAGGCGTAACCGCCGGCGATTGCCAGGATGGCGATGATGATCAGGGCGCCAGGGCCGGTGTTCGGCAGGACGGTGGTGTCAGCGCTGGCTTGGACAATGACTGGTGTCGATGGAACCGGCGTGGTGGGGGTTGGAACTGGCTTGGGAGGCAGAGGGGTTGGTGTGGCGATTACCGGGTTGCCGCACGGCGCCATGATGGCGTAGACGAACTGACCATCTTTCATGACGACGTAAGCTGGGACGGAAGTGTGGGAGAATGATACCTTCACGTGGCGAACGTAGAAGGTGGCGCCGCCTTCGGTGACCTTGGTACTGCCATTGACGTTCAGGCGGGCGGCGGTAATGGCGTCGGTGGCCACTGTTTTGCCATTAACGGTGACGCGACCGTCATTGTAGACGGTACCGGCAACAGCGGTGGCATCGATACTATTGATATTAGCAGCAGAAATGCCAAAGTGCGTGTAGACGGGTGCCACACCGCTATCGTTGTAGCGGCTCTTGAGCTCGGAAGTAGTGATGGCGCCACAGTGGATGATCGAATAATCGTCGCAGTCGCGGCTAGTATTGAATGACAGGGCACTGGCCTGGTTGGCGACGCCGAGTGATAGGACGACGACCACCCCGACGAAGGCTCCGGCGATGGCGCCGTGGACGAACTTAGGTGTCAAATGCCACACGCGTTTAGCGTGGTGGGCGACGGCCTTATGGATCGGTCTCTTGATGGCTTTTTTGGATTGTTTCATTTTGTGTATATCTATGTTATTAAGCTTTAGCTTTATTATAGTGCTAGTATGCAGCGAATGCAATCTTATTGCCGCGGTATGGTGGGTAAACCATCAGCGTGCTTTAAGGCATGCCATACTATACTCAGTATAGTAAAATAAGGAAACTTCATGGAACCAGTACTCCCGACCGCCCCAAGCCACCAAAAACACATTATTACCGCCGTGGCGGTGCTGGTCGCCATCACCCTGATCGTCGTCGCTACCGTGGCCGCTACCAAAAAGAAGGACACTACCGCTTCGACCGCGGATGCGGCCAATATCAGTAGCCAAACCGCCACCACCAGTGCGACCTACAACGACGGCACCTACAGTGCCAATGCCAGCTACCAGAGTCCCGGCGGCACAGAGAAGGTTGCCGTTAAACTGACTATCAAGGGCGGTGTGGTGACTACATCAACGGTCACCAGTACCCCAACTGAAAGTGAAGCTAGGGAATATCAAGATATGTTCCTGTCGGGCTACAAGAGCAAAGTCGTCGGTAAGTCTGTCGATACCATCAAGCTCAGCCGGGTATCCGGTTCGTCGTTAACGTCAGAAGGTTTCAATAGTGCCCTCGCCACAATCAAGCAACAAGCCAAAGCCTAAACTCGCCGGCCAGCCCAAGGCGCCGTTGCAGCCGCAGGCTCAGTGGTCGTTCGAGGGCATCGGCACCCAGTGGTGGATCGGGCTTTACCAGTCGGTCGGCCCCGATACTCTCAAATCTTTACAGACTGAAATCGCGGCGCTGGTCGAAACTTTTGATGCTACATATTCGCGTTTTCGATCGGATTCACTGGTCACCACATGGTCGCAGGCAGCGGGGAAGTACGAGCTACCAGCCGATATGCTGCCACTGCTCGATATGTATAAGCGGCTCTACGACGCCACCGATGGCGCCGTCACGCCACTCATTGGCCAGGTTATGTCCGATGCCGGCTATGATGCCAATTATTCACTCCAGCCCAAGCCCGATCTCCTGACGCGGCCGCCCCGCTGGGAGGACACACTCCGCTATGATGCTTCGACGATCGAGATACTACGGCCAGCGCTGCTCGACTTCGGGGCGGCCGGCAAGGGTTATCTCGTTGATCTGCTCTGTGAATTACTGGAGACCAACGGTGTGAGACATTACTGCGTTGATGGTAGCGGCGATATGCGCTACCGCTCCGGCAAGGCGGGTGAGCCGCTGGCTGTCGGGTTGGAACACCCGGACGATCCATCACAGGTGATCGGTGTCGCCAGGCTAATAGGTGGCGCGCTCTGCGGCTCGGCTGGCAACCGGCGGGCCTGGGGCGAATATACCCATATCATCGATCCCTTCACGCAGGCCTCGCCGCAACATCTCAAAGCCGTCTGGGTAACGGCAGCCACGACTATGCTGGCCGACGGCCTCGCGACGGCCCTCTATTTTGCAGCACCTGAAAAACTGCAGAAACATTTCAGATTCGAATACACGTTGATTAACGCTGATATGACTCGCTTGACCTCAGATGCATTCCCGGCCGAATTTTTCTAAATAGCGTACAATATATCGCATGCTCCGAATCCTTAAATTTGTGCGGCAGGTTGTGTATTTCCTGCTAACTGTTTTCGTTATTTATCTCATATACAACGCCCTGATTGACCTGTTCTTTGACCAGATCCATCTCGTACTTGACCAAGCGCATGCGCTGTTATTACTCGCCATACTCCTAGCGCTGTGGCTATTCACTGCGTATTCGGTTATTCCGCGTATCCATCGGCTGCTCGTCAAGTTATACCTGCCGGATTATTTTATTGGCCGGGCTCGGACGAGCGATGGTCTGTTGGCCGAACCGGTTAACTTGGCCGTGCTGGGCACCCGAGAAGAATTGATTGAGGCGATGGAGAGCAGGGGGTGGAAGCAAGCTGACCACTTGAAGTTCACCTCGGTACTGAGGATGGGTTGGCGGTCAATTACCAATAAGAGTTATCCGAATGCGCCCGTCAACTCACTTTTTTTATTCAACAAGAAGCAGGACCTGGCGTTTGAGCAAGAGGTCGAAAGGAGTCCGCACAAGCGCCATCACATTCGGTTTTGGAAAACGCCCCAGCAGTGGTGGTTACCAGGTGGTTTTCATGCCGATTGGGTCGGAGCGGCCAGCTATGACCGCAGCCTGGGCTTTTCAGGGTTCAACCTCCAGTTTATACACAGAATGGAGTCTGATCTCGATATCGAGCGAGACTATGTGGTGCAGTCACTGCGCAGTACCAGCCACGTACATAAGATATACCGAGTGGAGCGATATGCTAGTGGTTTTCGGGGTCGTAGTGGCGGTGGTGACTTCATCCAGACCGATGGTAACTTGCCGTTTATTGTTCTGAAGTCAGCGGCGCTGACCAAGTCGAGGCCGGAATCACTCCTGGCACATCAGATTGATGACGTTACCGACAGCAAAATTTGATTTTACTTATGTCTGACGGAGTATACTTTTGAATATGCATCCGCTTCGCCGCCTTGATAACTTCCTGAACGGCATCACAATGTACCGCCTGATGGTGTACATTCTGAGTCTATTGCTGGCACTGGCCTTTGTGTTTATGCTAACCGGCGTGCTGTCGTATTCGGCAATCGGGCTGGTGATTACCACTGGCGTGCTGACGGTAGCCTGCTTCGTGGCCAATATGGGTCTGGCGAAGCTGTTCAAGATTACACCAAACCATGAATCCGGTATTATCACCACCTTGATACTGGCCTGCATATTGCCGCAGACCACTACCTTGCACCGGGCGCTGCTGATAGCGTTGACCGGAGTGCTAGCGATGGCAGTCAAATACATCTTGGTGTGGCGTGGCAGCCACTTCTTGAACCCAGCCGCGGCTGCGGCGACGATTGTCAGCCTGCTCGGACTATTGCCCATCACCTGGTGGATCGGCAACCCGACGATGGTCATACCGACCTTCATACTCGGTATGCTGATCCTGCGTAAAACCCGGCGCTTTACGCTGTACATTGTTTTTGTGCTGACGGCTGCTGCCATGATGTTGCTGGTGTCAGCGGTCCACGGAGTGGCGGCCGGCTCGGCTCTCTACACTTTGATATTCTCGTACCCACTGGTATTCCTGGGCACCATTATGCTGACCGAGCCAACCACCATGCCGGCCGGGCGCTTTTACCAGGGATTGTACGCCGCAATTGTCGGTGTTTTGTTTAGTGCGCAGCTCGATCTGGGCTTTGTCTCGACATCACCGCACATTGCTTTGATCATCGGTAATATTTTCAGCTTGATTGTCTCGCCGAAACAGGGCATCCGAGCCGTGCTCAAGGGCCGCACCGGGATCGGTAATAACCTCTATGATTTTGCCTTTTCAATGCCCACCGGCCGCCACTTGCCGTATCGGCCGGGCCAATACCTGGAGTGGACGCTGCCTGGTGTCAAGCTCGACGCCCGCGGCAACCGCCGGACCTTCACCATCTCGTCATCTCCTACCGAGAAGGAGCTGCACGTCACGATTAAAACTTACGAACCATCCAGTGCCTTCAAGCGCCGTTTCCTGGAGCTGAAACCGGGCGACGTTGTCTTGGCGGGACACATCGGCGGCAACTTCACCATGCCGGCTGATACCACCCAGAAGCTATTATTTGTGGCCGGTGGCATTGGTATCACGCCGTTCCGCAGCATGCTGAAATATTTGGTCGACATTGATCAAAAGCGCGACATCTATCTGATTTATGCCGCCCGGCCAGATGAATTTGCCTTCAAGGCGGATTTTGACGCCGCTACCGCTCAAGGCGTGAAGACGATTCGTATCAATGACATGCTCGACGCTGCTAAACTGGCCGAATTGGTTCCCGATTATGCTGCACGCGCTACCTATATTTCCGGTCCGCCGCCGATGGTACGGGCGCTTAAGGCTGCCTTGCTGGCCGCCGGTATCAAACCTACTTCGATTCACACCGATCTCTTCACTGGCTATTAAGCTACAGCTCATGTCTAACTCTTTGATTCGCTATGTCCTATGCGTAGACTCGGTAATTTGTACGCCAATTGTGTTACAAATGATACACAAATTACCGAGTCATCTCGACGGGCGTGCGCCTCCACGGTGAGGCAATTTTGACTGCCCTGAGAGCCTATGTTAAGCTACGAGGGATTAACAATTTAAATATGCAGAGTGCGGAGAGAGATCTAGCTCATTGACCCGCCAGCAACCTACTCATACTTTCGGTATGTGTAAGGTGCTCCGTCTAGCCCGACCAACATCAGTGCCGGGGAAGATATTGATTCTCTTCAATTCTTTCTGTGGCATATGTGTTGGCAAGAAAGGATATTTTTATGTCAAATGTAACCTCAACCAGCTCGAGCTCGGCTACTGCCGACGTTCGCTTATTCACCAGTGAGTCAGTCTGCGCTGGCCACCCCGATAAAATTTGTGACGCCATTAGCGACGCCATCGTTGACGCCGCTCTAGCCCAGGATCCGCACAGCCGAACCGGTATCGAAACCGTCGCTGGCGCTAACAAGATCGCCCTCTTTGGTGAGATCAAAACGACGGCTGATATTAACTTTGAAAAGATTGCCCGCGATACCGTCAAGCGCCTGGGCTACACCGTGCCAGCCTGGGGATTTAGCCAGGAATCGGAGTTCAGCAATGACGTCCACCAGCAATCACCCGAGATCGCCCTCGGTGTTGACAGGCTCGAAAGCGCCAACCGCGACGACGAAGTCGGCGCTGGCGACCAGGGTATGATGTTCGGCTATGCCTGCGACGAAACTCCGGAATTGATGCCATTACCGATCGTGTTGGCTCACGCCCTGACACGCCGCATCGACGAAGCCCGTGAATCCAGCGAGCTGAAGTGGTTGCGCCCCGACGGCAAGACCCAGGTTACCGTCCGCTATGAAAACGACAAGCCGGTGGCCATCGAAAAGGTGGTGGTGGCCGTGGCTCACGCCGAAGACATCAGCGCGGCTGACGTCCGCGCGCAGGTCATCGAGTCGATCATCACACCAGTACTTACCAAGTATAAGTTCGCCGTTCCGGCCGACGCCGGCATTACCGTCAACGGTACTGGCCTGTGGCACATTCCCGGTCCGGAATCAGATGCCGGACTGACCGGTCGCAAGATTGTCGTCGACACCTACGGCGGCTATGCCCGGGTTGGCGGTGGTGCCTTCAGTGGCAAAGACCCCAGCAAAGTCGACCGTTCGGGTGCTTACGCTGCCCGCTACATCGCTAAGAACATTGTCGCCGCTGGCCTGGCTACCAAGTGCGAGGTGGGACTAGCCTATGTTATTGGTCAACCGCTACCGCTGATGCAGACCATCGAGACCTTCGGTACCGAGACCGTCGGCGAAGCCGAACTCCACGCCTTCAAAGACAAACTCATCGACACCAGCGTCAAAGGTATCATCGAAACTCTCGATCTGGCGCGGCCGATCTACAGTGCCACTTCGGCCTACGGCCACTTCGGTGATAAGGATCTGCCTTGGGAGAAAATCGCGAAATAGCTGCATCTGTGTTTTTATGGACTCAGCCGAAGTGGAGCCGGTGTGGTGATGTCGCGGAGATGCGATACTTTAGTATGCAGCTCAGGCGACTCACCCTCCGCGCGTGAACGGTCCATAAAAATACTGATACGCTATTCGCACCTTGCTCCACACGCTAAGCTTCTACATCCAAATAAATAACCGCCCCCGAGGGGGCGGTTATTTGTCAGTCAGCCTTTATTGTTAGCCACGGTTCATGCGGCGGCGGATGATCTGGTGGGCAGCAGCACCGAAGACGCTTGTGCCGGCGAACAATCCAGCGATTGCGCCAGGACCGCTGTTAGCCAATTCTTTTGGCTTCTCAACACAGTTGGCGTTTTGAGTTTCTGTAGGTACACAGGTTGGAGGAATTGGGTTACAATTCTGATCTTCACCAGGCTTAGGAGTACAAGGTTGTACGGGAACGCTGACGGAGACCTTACAATCAACCGATGTTACACCATTCGGGAAGTTATTGCTGTAAACTTTGACGGTAGCAACGTAAGGAGTGGCTCGGGGAGCGAAGGTGTGGACCGCAGACGCAGTTTTGGCGCTGGTTTCTACAGTCTTGGTTGTGCTGTCTGAGAAGTCGAAGACATATCGGGTGATAGTAGTCTTGGTTGGCAGAGCAGTTGCAACAAGTGTGTAGTCGGTATCTGAACCCCGGACGATTGTAGCGGTCAAAGACTTACAAACGAGAGCGGGCTTAATTGGAGCTGGAGGAGTGGTAATAGTGACAGCACAGTTAGCGTTGGTGTTTGAATCATCGGCACTATAGACAGTCACTCTAACAGTGTACGACTTAGAGTAAGCAGCAAACTTGTGCGTTACTGTCGTAGTAGTTGCGTTAGTCAAAACCGGACGGATGAGGCTGTTATCGCCAAAGTCGAAGACGTATTTTACGATCTGAGTGTTGCGAGCGCTGGCGGTAGCGGTGAAGCTGTAAGTCAGAGCAGTGCTGGTAGCAGCACCAGTAAGTTTTTCACACTTCAGAACTGGCCTAACAGGGGTTACTTTAACTGCGTTACCACAGTTAATCATAACGACTGCGTCGACAAGGTTACCGTTGTAGTGGACCAAGACCTGGACAGATGCGTTTTCAAATGAAGTGGTAGTCTTGCGGGCCCAAACGCCGTCTTTAATTTTGACGAATCCATCGCCGCCGTTAAAACGAGCGCTTACCCAGGCGTCTGTCGCAACAGTTTCGCCGTTAACTTTGACTGTACCATCACGGTACAGAGTACCGAGTTTGGTGTTATCAGTATTCATGTTGCTGACATCAGCGCTGCTGAGGCCGGCCCATGCAAAGATTGCTTGCAGGTCAGTGTGACCATTGTCGTTGTTTGTGTTGTAGATATCCTTAATTGAACCGATGTAACCGCCGAGGCTACTACCGTTCAAACCACAATGGATAATGTTTACTTGATCACAGCTGGCTGCGAGAGCCTTAGCCGGGCTAAAACCAACAGTACCGACGGTAGCAATAGCGACAGCTAAAACAGCACCGGCGATAAGCAGTTTGCTCTTACGAGCGAGTTTAGTAAAAAGCTTCATAGATTGCACTCCTTAAGTCAATTCATCACATCATACACTACAATTTGCAAATTGTCAACACTGCATCATAATATACTTATGCTTATTGACCTCTGGAGATACTTCATGTGCTAAAGAATAATCATTGTATTTTTTAAATATTTCTTAAAAACACTACCATTTTAGGGAGTTGGCGCCTGGTGTATACTAACCGCTATGAACCGTAAAATTGACATGCATAAGGCCGCAGCCGTTATCATTCGGAACCGCAAATTATTGGTCTCGCGCAGCCATGGCAAGGACGTATTTGTAGCCCCTGGCGGCAAATTAGAAGCCGGTGAGACCTCGATTGAGGCGCTAATCCGTGAACTCGCCGAAGAACAACAGATCACCGTCCAGCCTTCCGACCTACGTTTTATGGGTGAATTCTTCGCCGAAGCCGTTGGCCATGACAATGTCTGGCTGCAAATGGACGTCTTTTATCTGGATCATTACGAGGGTGAATTAACGCCCAGCCGCGAAATCGCCGAAAACCGCTGGGTTGACTCAGCTGACACCACCACGCCCCAAGGCTCGATCTTCAGCGACGAAGTTATCCCACGCCTGGTCGCCGAAAAGCTGATCGATTAACAGGGGCGATTACTTGGCAAAGAAGTCGATATCGCCGAGCTCTGACGGCATAAAGCCGTTATCCGGCTCAAAGCCGGCTTTCCATTTGTAATCCTTGTTATAGCCGAGGTCTTTCATCAGTTTGGTGGGCGCATTACGGAGGTGGAGCGGCACCGGCAAATCCGGGTAATCCCGGGCGGCCGCCTTGGCGGCCCCCATCGCATCGGTAGTTTCGCGTGATTTGGGCGCTTTGGCCAGCACACTGGCGCAGTGATACAGATTGTACTCACATTCGGGCATACCGATGCGCTC
>DHXQ01000019.1:12331-14647 GCA_002413755.1 Candidatus Saccharibacteria bacterium UBA5152
GAGGCGAAGATGACCATTCGGCGGGCGACAAACTTCGGGTCTTCGCCGGCTTGCAGCATCCGCGCCATATAATACAGCGCCGCCGAGGCATCTGAGCCGCGCATTGATTTAATAAACGCCGAGATGATGTTGTAGTGGTATTCGCCCTTTTTGTCATAACCCGGCACCCGTTTTTGAGCAGCAGTCTTGACAATATCAGGGGTGACGGTGCCTTTGGTGAGCTGCAGTGACAATTCCAGGTTACCGAGCGCTACCCGGGCATCGCCGCCAGATAGCTCGGCCAACAGGTCAATCGACTTGCTTGGTAGCCGTTTGGCCGTCAATTTCTCGGCCTTGGCGGTCCGCACGAGAATAGCTTTAATATCTTCGGTGTTATGCGGCTCCAGCACCAGCACCCGCGAGCGGCTCAATAGCGGTGTGATGACTTCAAAACTGGGGTTCTCGGTGGTGGCGCCGATCAAGATGATCGTGCCGTTCTCGACGTAGGGCAGGAAAGCGTCCTGCTGCGCCTTATTAAAACGGTGAATTTCATCGACAAATAACAGGGTACGCATGCCGAGGCGCTGATTCTGCTCGGCGCGCTCGATCACCTTGACGACATCGGCCTTACCAGAGGTAACGGCACTCAGTTCGACGTATTCGACCTCTGTTTGCTCGGCAATAATTCGCGCTAGCGTCGTTTTGCCTGATCCGGGCGGACCCCACAGGATCAGGCTGGTTGGCTGTTTGAGTGCAATAATCTCATGGATGATCTTACCGGCGCCCACCAAGTGCTTCTGACCGACGACATCAGCCAGCGTGGCCGGGCGCATCCGCTCGGCGAGGGGTATCTCTGATCCGTAATTATCTTCAGCCATCTCACTCAGTATAGCTGTCCATGACTGGGTTTTTACATGTCAAATTGCCAAATCCCAAATGTAACCAGAAGTTCACATTAAAACAGAGGACATGAAGTAACTTTCTGGTTACTTTTCGAAAACGGCAATCGGCAATGGGTAATTCCATAGATGGACAGGGATGGACGGGCACGGAAGCGGCAAACCGTAGCGGCTTTGGGCGTGGGGCGGTAAGACTGTTACAATTGTAAGGTGAAATTCGATCTTAGCTCTGGTTCGACCCTGCGGATATTCCTGATCTCGGGGATTATTACTGTCGGGGCGTTGATTGCCGTGGCGCTCGGTTTGGGCGTGGAAGCATTGATTGTGGCGCTGATTCTGGTGGCCGTGGAGTTGGCTTTTAGTTTCGATAATGCCATTATCAACGCCAAGGTTCTGGCAAAATTATCACCGTTCTGGCAAAAGATGTTCCTGACCGTCGGTGTGGTGATCGCTATCTTCGGTATGCGGGTGGTCTTTCCGCTGCTGATCGTCATGGTGACGGCGCATCTGGACTGGCAGACGGTCACCAATCTGGCGCTGCACCACCCTGAGCAGTACGCTGACAAGCTGCAGCTGGCTCATCCGTCGATTTCGGCCTTTGGTGGTAGTTTCCTGCTGATGTTGGCGCTCCATTTCTTTATGGATGATAACAAAGAGGTCGTCTGGCTGAAGCGCATCGAGCGGCCACTGCAAAAGTTTAGCCGTTGGTGGTTGCCGTCGCTGGTCACGCTCGTCGTGATTACAATCTTCTCGGTTGTACCGCTTAATCACCATCCTCTGGACTCTATCCGGGCGGGGTTAATTGGGATTGGGCTGTACCTGGTCATCAATCTGTTTACCGAATGGATTGGCCGGGTGGCGGGCAAGCGCGCCGGCAACACGGCGCACCAGACGGGCATGTTAGCCTTTTTGTCGTTTATGTATCTGCAGGTGCTGGACGCCAGTTTCTCGTTTGACGGGGTTATCGGCGCCTTTGCCATCACTAATGAGATTGTGCTGATCGCAGCCGGTCTGGGGATCGGCGCTATCTGGGTACGCTCGCTGACGGTCTATATGGTGCGCAAGGGCACGCTCACAACCTATAAATTCCTGGAGCACGGGGCGCACTACGCCGTCACAGTGCTGGCGGCGACGATGTTCGTCAGCCTGTGGATCGATGTGCCGGAGGTCATCACCGGCGTGCTAGGTATCGGGCTGATCGCCGCCTCAGTTATCGCCTCGCGTAAGGCGCGGCACGACCACGCTACTGCTGTTTGAGTTGGCTCAGTTGGTATAACACTTTGAT
Organism: Candidatus Saccharibacteria bacterium UBA5152; assembly: GCA_002413755.1. Taxonomy (GTDB): domain Bacteria; phylum Patescibacteriota; class Saccharimonadia; order Saccharimonadales; family UBA4665; genus UBA4665. The sequence continues at coordinate 14,495 of DHXQ01000019.1, forward strand.
GTAAACGCGGAGATCCTCAGGCGAGATGTCATTGTAGACGGATTTACGCATTTTTTCGCGCAGGTCATCTTCGATCTTGCGGCAGACCGGGATAAACTTCGTCGTGATATAAACGCGCTTGGAGCGGCTATCGGTCTGGCTGCTGCGGCGCTC
>DHXQ01000019.1:14794-30698 GCA_002413755.1 Candidatus Saccharibacteria bacterium UBA5152
GTCAGGTCATGACTTTTGAGCATTGTCAAAAACAACTTATTCAGATTCCGATAAGTCGCAGATTGGGCTACTCCCGCTTGATAGGTGGTTATCTTGCTCAAGTCCATATATACAGTTTACTCGATAGCGTCCAGCATGTAGAGATTATTCAGGTTTTGATTGCACTGCGGTGGAGAGGACTTCGACACCTCTAATCATATCCTGATCGACGAGCACCTGCTTCACCGCAGACGCGTCCTGATAACTGGCACCAGCTGATGTTGCGCCGGATACCGGTGTAAAATCAGGCATCTCACCCGGTAAAGTTCGACCGTGGAAGCCAACCACCAGACTCATGGTGGATATCGATTGGCCGGCAGGTGCCACCGGTGACCGCGACCCATCCGAATCTCGCGCCAGGCGCAGGCTGCTGGCTCCATCAAAAATTGTTTCACCGTCGGGACCGACGCAGCCGATTGCGATATAGGGCATTCTAGATGTCTGACGAGTACCGTCGGCAGGGTATGTGACGAGTTCTTTGCCGTATACCACGCCGCTGGGGGCCGTTGACCTATTGACGGCCGGTGTTTCACCGACCGGGCAGGCAACTTCAAGATTGATAGTTTGGGTATGGTCGGCCGGCTTCCAGAGGTCGACGACCGGCTGTACCCAGTTCGCGACCGTGACTGCGCCCAGTGCCATCCACAAGCCAAGGCATTGCCTTTTGGTAATCCTGAATTCCGGAGGAGGGAACTGATTCTCATCAGGGAATAATTTTTTATCAAGTGTATCAACTGGCTTCGGCATAATCTACAAATAGTATAACATTTTACTCGCTAATCACAAGTGTTATCCGCAGCGCGGCAAGGCATTAATATTGCGCTCCATCCTACTTATGCTTAAATGAATGCATGTCTAAATCCACTTCAACCATAGCAAGCTCAATCGTAACATCGGATCATAGCAACCGCGCGCGAACATTTTTCGCCGGGCTCTTCGGTACCATCGCCCTCAGCCTGATACTATTTTGTATTATCATCGTCTGGCTCAACCGGACATTAACCGATACTAACACTTACGTCTCGACGGTCGCACCGCTGGTTACCAAGCCGGACATCCAGAACTTTATCGCCGCTAAGGCTAGCGAGACGCTGCTCAAAAACGCGCCGGGTCCAGATGCCGCCGCGGCCCTCTTGACGCCAGCCCAGCTAACCGGCGAGACTCCACAGCAGCTCCAGGCCGATGTGGCCAAGATCGTCAATGACAGCGTGCTCCAGATCGTTAGCTCACCGCAGTTCCACACTGTCTGGCAGAATACTAACACCTCAGCCCACGCCCAGCTGGTCAGTCAACTCAACAGCAATTCCAGCGAGCTGTCACTCGACCTCAGCCCACTGGTACAAGACGTCGTGGCTGAGCTAAAGACCACCCAGCTAGCACCGATCAGCGACAAGATCGATCTCCCAGCCGACGCCGGCAAGATAAACCTGAAGGGCGGCTCGATCGCTAAGGTTCACCAGTACTACAAACTGTTCCAGGCGGCCACGCTGATCATCGTTGGCGCAACCGTGCTGTCGATCGTGCTGTGTGTCATCCTATCTGTACAACACTGGCGGACTATTCGCCGCATCCTGGTCGGCACCGGCATCATCTCGTTAGTCCTGGCAATAGCGTTGCAGGCACCATCAATCATTAAGCCGGCCGGTGCCGATGCCGCCACTCAAAAGGCAGCCCTGGCCTTCGCTTCAGCCCTGTTCCACAACCTCCAGCAATTCCTGCTGATTTTCGGTATTGCTTGCATCGTGCTAGCCATTAGTAGTAAAATCTACTCGAAGATGCGCCAAAAGGCCTAGGGATTAAAGAAATAGGAAGTGTTTGCTGTGTTTCATTATAGAAAAAGTTTCAAGAAGTACGAGAGCTTTCCAAGAGCTAAGCACTGCTCATTCTGCGAAGAAGATATGACCCCGCGAATCGTCCGAGAGACCGAATACGCCTACGTCGTCCCTAACCGCGTAGCTTATGACCTGTGGGAGATGCGCGAAGTCACCGATCATCTGTTAATCATCCCTAAGCAGCACGTTGCCAGCCTGTCCGAGCTCAGCCCGGAGGCCCAGATCGATATTATGAAACTCTACGGTGAATACGAAGACCAAAATTTCAACGTCTATGCCCGCGGCCGCGACGCCTCGGCCCGCACTGTCGCCGGCCATCAGCACACCCATCTGATCCGTACCAAGCAGGAGCGGGTCCGCGCCCAGTTGGCCGTCGTCAAGCCGCGCATGCTGCTCAAGATCTAGCCCTCACTTCGATCCGCCTCTGTTAACCTATTGACAACTGTGGTACAATGTTCTCAAATGGCGATAGAAAAAACACCTGTTGAGGCTGTCAGAGAGCTGGCCGTCGAGCTGGATCTTCCTGACTTAGCGGAAACTACTCAAACCGAGATTGAGCAGAATGTTGCTCGCGCAGCCATGGAGGGCTTTGCCTATGATGACCTCCGATTGCTTCATGACAGGCGCTACAGGGATGAACGCGAGGTCAGGCTGTTTGGCAAGCGCTACTTTCGCGACGGGATTGTCGCTCCTGCCATGCGCCAGGCGGCGATTGAGAACGGTTCTCGGCGTAGTAACATCTATTTCCTGCAGGATTCGGCGGCGTGGGCGTTGGCACGTACTTTTGAGAGTGGTTTGAACCAACCTCCGCGTCGGCCGATCACAATCTTGCCGGGCAGCCTCGAGGTTGAAGACGGGGATCAGATGCCTCTGTCACGGGCGACCACATCCGTCTTGGCGATCGGTGCCTGTATGGAGGACTGGAGTATAACGGCTGACCAGGCAGCTTTTATTGATGAGGGGCATGAACCGTTCCGCTTTACGCCTTTGACCCCATCGCACTTTATGAATATGATGCTGGATATTGCATATTGGAATGCCGTTAGTCGCCAGGCGCGTACGCTGCCGACAATGGATCTGCGGCAATACTTTGGCCGCGAAACCGGCATCGATGCACCGACGGCGGAAATGGCCGCCAATCCTACGCGAGATAACACTTTTGACGTTGTGCTGGCGATCAGCAATAGGCACGTTAACCCAGTTGATCTAGAAAAAGCAATTAGCCGGTCTTACCAACTCCTCAGGCCTGCAGGCGCATTAGTCATCCGCGATGTCGTGTCACCCAGCCGCCACGAAACGGGCATCGCGGTGCGTAAACAGTGGGCCGTCAACGCTGGTTTCAATGAGCACTTCAGCAAGACTATCCGCGGCGGCATTGGGCTGGCGCTCAACTCGCGGGGCAAGATCCATACCACCAAGTTTGAGACAGTGGTGTTCACTAAGGCATAATCACTCGGCAGAGTGTATTTAATCAGTGAACTGTCAAAGTATGAACGTAATGGTAGAATACGTAAATATATGAAGCTTAGAAAATTAGAGAAGATATTGCTGAGTACCACTAAGGACGTCAGCGAGGGCTGGATCCAGCAGCAAATTGCCGAGGATCCGCAAATCTTAGGACTGGGTGACCTGGTACTCCGTGACAAAGAGCGTCGTCAGCCCGCCGCTGGCCGGCTTGATCTACTGCTGCAGGATATAGAATCCAATCGGCGCTATGAAGTTGAGCTACAGCTCGGCAAAGTTGACGAGAGCCACATCATTCGTACGATCGAATACTGGGATGTTGAGCGCAAGCGCTACCCACAGTACGACCACTGTGCGGTTATTATTGCCGAAGATATCACCAGCCGGTTTTTGAACGTCATCGGCCTATTCAATGGCTCGATCCCCCTGATAGCCATCAAAATGGATGCTTACAAGATTAATGACGCGGAAATATCACTGACATTCACGACGGTCATTGACGAATTAACTCTCGGGATGATTGACGAAGACGAAGAAGTTGCCCAAGTAACGGACCGAAACTACTGGCTGAAGCAGGGTGCGCCAGAAACGGTTAAAATGGCCGACACACTCCTGGAGCTCATTAAAACCTCTGTCGACGATTCGCTGGAGCTAAAATACAACAAGTACTACATTGGGGTTGCCAAAGGCGGACGGCCATTCAACTTCGTAGCATTTCGACCCAAGAAGAACGCCATCAATGTCGACATCAAACTGCCGTTTAGCGAAGAGATCCAAGATAGGATCCTCGAGAATGAACTCGATGACATGGGCTACGACAAGCGCTGGCGCCAATTCCGCCTCCGCCTGACAGAAAAAGACATCAAGAACAAAAAAGACTTCATCCTCGAGCTGTTTGAGAAGGCTTATCAGAACTTCAAATAGAGTTGCTTAGTTGTAGGGTACAATAATTAGTACTAACTATGGCTAATAACAATCTCACCAGCGCTAAAAAAGCAAAAAACGACGAATTCTACACGCAGTACAGTGATATCCAGAAAGAAATCGAAGCTTACTTAGAGTACGACCCCCATACTTTTCGCGGTAAAGTCGTCTACTCTAACTGTGACGACCCATTCGAGAGTAACTTTTTCCGTTACTTTGCACTCAACTTTAACCGGCTAGGCCTCAGGCAACTCATTACAACTAGTTACAAACCATCACCCATTGCAAACACGCAGCTTGGACTGTTTGGTGATGACAAAACCATTGCGCCAGCCAAAGGTCGGCCTAAAATCACTGCCAACAAACTCATCATCAATGAAGTCAGTGACATGGACGGCGACGGGGCCTTTAATCTTCAAGACGTTGCGGCACAGCTGAAAGCCAATAAAAACAATGAATGGGTCCCACTTGAGGGTGATGGTGACTTTCGTAGTCCGGAATGCGTGGAGCTGCTCAAGCAGGCAGATATTATAATGACCAATCCGCCATTTAGTCATTTTCGCGAGTATGTGGGGCAATTGGTGAAGTATAAAAAAAGGTTCGTTATCATTGGCAACATGAACGCCATCACGTATAAAGAAATTTTCCCACTGATTAAAGACGATAAACTCTGGCTTGGGGCAACTGGGAATGGAAATGATATGGTTTTCGCTGTACCAAACGGTGCGGAAATTGCCGAAAGCGATAGGCAGAAGGCGGCTAGACTGGGATATGTCGGCGACTATACTCGCCTTGGCAATTCATGCTGGTTTACTAATATCGACCATGGTCATCGTCACCAGCCCCTCAGTCTGATGACTATGGAAGATAATTTGAAATTCAACAAAAAGCTGCAGGGTAAGTCAATCTACGACCACTTCGATAACTACGAGGCCATCGAAGTATCATTCACCAACGCAATTCCGAGCGATTACGATAGTGTAATGGGAGTGCCAATTAGTTTTCTCGATAAATATTCGCCGGAGCAGTTTGAGATTATCGGAAGTGATGCGTACGACGGAACGCCAGCAACCAAAAAATACGCAAAGAAAGAAAAAGTCGTAAACGGTAAACGGATGAAGTCGAATACTGGCACGATGGGCTGCGTGATTAAGCGCGAGGAATATGGAGCGGGTACTTATTTTGATGTCGGCTATCCAGTGCAGGCAGTTTATAAGCGAATATTTATCAAGCACAGAAAGGCCGCACCATGATTACGACACTCAAAACCGACATTACCATACGCGATATCGTTGACGGGTTTGTCTATAACGAACTTGAGGGTAAAGGGCTGTTTGGTATGTCCGGCAAGCTGACCATCCAGCCGGAATATCAGCGCAGTTACATTTATAACGATGGCAAAAGAGATGTTGCTGTTGTCGACTCTATCCTCAAAGGTTACCCGATAGGTGTGCTGTATTTCAACAAGGTTGATGATGATAAGTTCGAAGTGCTCGATGGCCAGCAGCGCATAACCAGCATTGGTAGGTTCGTAACTGATAAATTCGCCGTGAAAGATAGCAATGGTAATGAACAATACTATGGTGGCATGGCAGAAGTTCAGCGCGAAAAAATAATGAAGACGCCACTCCTCGTTTATATCTGTGAAGGCGAAGAGCCAGAGATAAAAGACTGGTTCAGAACAATAAATATCGCAGGTGTGGAACTCACTCCGCAAGAGATTCTAAACGCAGTCTATTCAGGACCGTTTGTGACGCTCGCTAAAGAAGAGTTCAGCAACAGCCAGAACTCAAATATTCACAAGTGGGGCGCATATATTGCAGGAGAAGTGAAGCGCCAGGCCTACCTGGAGCGCGCACTAGACTGGACGAGTCACGGTGTGATCGATAACTACATGAGCAAGCACCGCCCTGACCACGATATTACAGAGCTAAAGAGCTATTTCAATACGGTAATCGAGTGGATTTCGAGCGTATTTACAGATGTCGAGAGCGAAATGAAAGGCCTCGAATGGGGCAGGCTGTTCGAAACCTATCACAGTCAGTCCTATGATCCCGTGAAGGTCTCTGAGGAAGTGCATGAATTACTCGGTGACTTTGTTGTCAAAGACCGGCGTGGCGTATTTGAGTACATCCTCGGGGGTTCGGTCGACAGCAAACTTCTGAATGTGCGCGTATTTGATGAACCAACAATAAAGATAACTTACTCTAAGCAGACAGTAGACGCTGTTGCCAAAGGAGAATCTAATTGTCCCCTCTGCGCCGTCGGACACGATGCCAACAAAACGAAGATCTGGCAGATCAACGAAATGGACGCTGATCACGTGGAAGCATGGAGCAAAGGTGGCGCAACATCAAACAAAAACTGTCAGATGCTCTGCAGGACCCACAACCGAGCAAAGGGAAATCGCTAATCCAGAAAATATAGCAGTCTAAGACTATTAATAATGTACAAAGTTACGACAACATTGAAATCAAGGTTATAACCTACTGGGCCTAGCGGCGCCCGAGCGCATTGCTTACCAATTCTCGATATGCATTGCGCTAAACGGATCTCGCCTTGGCGAAGTACTCAGTAAAGATTGCTCGGATTTCAGCATGGTTTGGGCTCCGATGAAGCTCGGAGCGCTGGCCGGACTTTATTGAGTTAATGCTCGGCAGATTGTAACAGAGATCAACATCATCAAGAATCCAACGGTCATGGAAGTCATGAGATTCGCTTCTCTTAAGAACTCTCCACTCCACGCTGATACCTTTTGCTTCAAGTTCTTTCTTCAGACGCTTGTAGTCCGCCACAGCCAATGGGTCTGTACCGTCGTCATCTGCCGTAGACACGATTTCAATTCGCCCGATGTTGTCTGCAGTTGCTTCACGCCAAATCCACTCGAGCGCTTCCTTTTGGAAGTACTTATCCAGCCACATTATCGAGCCCCTGCATTCGCGGAGTACCTCCCTTATCCAGAGATCATTTGAATATGGCCGAGTGCGGTCAATGTATATGTGGGACGGCGCTGCAGCCTGCTTGGGAGATATCAGTAGCCGAATCGAACGATTCTTGCGATTGTAAGTAATAACACAGTTAGAATTAAGAACCATTAAGAAATTTGTTAAGCGTGCATCGACCTCCTCCTCAGAGAGACCGGCGAACACGAGCGCCATCCTTGCTTGATCAACGGTGATATCTTTTAAGCCCATCAGGGACTGCAGCAGCGCTTGAGTAGCCGGCACCGACGCCACCGCGTCGTGTGTAATACTATCAACGCTATCAGCCTCCTTTCTTACATGTATGAGGTCACACAGCTGACGTCCGGCTTCTGAGAGAGAGCCGTCGCCTTCGACAAAGCCTAGCTGCGTGAGGAAGAGCAAGTCATTGCCAGTAACAGTAAATCCTTCGATGGTCCGCATTTTTAGCAATGCGTCCAAGAGCATGGGCCAGGTCAGCTTAGGCAGCAGCAGCTGGTTCGTCATCTTGCGCCACCGGTTGTGTGTCTTTGATATTCTTAGCCAGCGCCTCGATGCCCGACTTAAAGCTACCGATGCTTAAATCGTAAGCGTATGTCATTGGAAAAAGAATTTTTACGTCAGTGTCTGGAATTGCAATCGTCAGATAGCCCGCTGGAATAGCCGGTGCCGGCGGTTGCGGTGGGGTGACCCGACCAACATCCGCGTCAGGGCGAGTGAGCGTAACTGGCTCATCACTGTCAATCGAGCTACCGTCGCTCTCCGCCTGTTCTTCGGGCATAGCGGAGTCATCGGCTGTGATAATACCGTTTTGCAGCAGGCCAGCAAATTGTACCGACTTCTCGAATACATTTGCGACATCTTTGGCTACACGCTCTGTGATGCCGTAGTTGCGCACCAGTACATTATCAAGCATCTTCGGTAGTGCTCTCCCACTAAACTCGCTGATTAACTTGGCGTAAAGCGTCGGCCTCTGGACTGCCTCCTTGATTGCCTGGACGCGCTCTTCTTCGGATATGAATCGGAACATTTTATCTGCTAGCTCGGACTGGCTGTAAGCATTACTTTTACGAGTCAGCAGACCAAACTGCACGCAGGCGCTGATCTTCTGGATCGATGCACCGCTCACTGCCTTATAGCCAAGGGCGGTAGCGGCACTATCCCTTGAGTATGGCCCCAGACCAAGGTTATCCCGGAGAAGTTTGGTTGCCTCGATTGCTTTTTCTAGGGTAATACCAGGGTAAGCGGTACTCCGGTTGATTGTTCGTTTTTCTGGTTTAGATGTATCTGCCATATGACCCTCTGCTGATTAATTCTACGATTCAGTATGCGCTAATATCGGACCTTGTCAACGCGAAAATTCAAATATGCCCTCGAAGACTCGGCCTGGCCTATCGAGTATTGCATTTCCAGCGTATATACTGCTTATGCTCAACAGATATGATAAAGATCGTTAAGTCACAAGAGCCAAAACACATGCCTTATCATTGGGTTGAGATAATAAATACACCGTAGAATATCATTAAGCATGAACTATATATTAAAACATTTCTTACCTTATAGACCCCGCACACTGTACTGCTGGTGTAACTGCGTGAGATTACCAGATTGAGGCCACATATAGTTTACTCTGACACATTCCAGGCTGTTAAGTGCGACTGGTTAACTATAGGTAGACAACCTGGTGCGATTCGGAGGGGCGTTGTTGTACTCAACTTTGTACACTTGACAATATCAAAGATCTGTGCTACACTGTAGCTAACGTAAGATTTCTCTTTGGGTATTGAACGGTCAATCGGCAAACTATTGTCCGTACGTGACATCGTCACAGATTCTAAAATAGAAACAGTATACTCATGCGGGCAATAGCTTGCTGATTACACTTTGTCTCCCGGCGTCCTCACGGATAACGGGCGTGTACCGAGTCCTACAAATAGGCACATTATGCCTTGGATCGTACAACGTACATCAGACGTAAGTTGTTCAATACTCTGCAGAAACAAAACGTTAACAGATACGACTTCCATTCGGAGGTCGTATTTTTATTACTTCCGTAAGTACAGATACCAAAGCACAACGACAATCATCGGTATCGGGATCGTCAGGATGAGCCACCACCGGGGGTGCTTCGAGGTACTTTTACCATCGAGCGTGTCGACTGAGTAAAAGAAGAGTCCGATCAACATCTCCAAAAGTCCAGGTGTCGAGTTGGGGTCATAGAGTCTAGTTCCCGGATTGATATACGAACTACCCTCGCCAGGATTGAAGAGAGATCGATTGTGAGATTCCTCGGCCCTGTCCTTGATCTCTTGGTCGTCCTTGACGTCCTGAGCCATCGAATTGCCGACGGCATTGATGGCGGCCTTCATCTGCTGTTGCTGCCGGATCTCTTGAAGTTGCGGGTCGACGGCCGCAGTTTGGTCATCATAGTTCCAGCCGGTGATTTTTGGTTTGTCGTCCATTAGTTAAATAGTAGCAGTTCTTTTAACTTTTACCACGTGATTTCGCTACCGCTAATACTAATCGATACACCAGCCAGGCGGTTATTGATCCAACGGTGTTAGCTGTCAAGTCGCGCCAGGTGTCGTGGCTATCCCAGCTGAAGTAGCCCGAGCGTCCGGCCATTTCGCCAGCGTATTCGGCCAGCTCGTTGATCACGCCCAGACTGGAAACGAAGGCAAACAGCGCCACCACTTCAACCCGCCAGCTTAGTTTGACACTGTAGGTCTTCAACAAGTAAACGTAGAGCAGGACACAAGCCGCGCCGCCGCCGATGCCGTGATACAACAGGTTGCCGATGACCCTATCTGTCGTGTGTATCGATATGATGCTGGCGATGATTTGCACCAGGAGGGCGCCGGCAAACCACGGCCAATATTGCTTGATCGATACTTTGTGCTTGAACTCATAGCGCAGCCACAGCAGCAGTACTGCCATGAATAAAGTTGTCAAGAATATGCGGCCCATCGTTTAATTGTAGCAAAGTAAAATAGTTCGTTGCCTAAACTCCCGTAAGTTCGTAAACTAAGGTGTAATAAGGGAGAAGCTTATGCCGACTGTAAAAGCCCGGGCCGTATTTGGTCTGAACCAACCATTTCAAGCAACTACTATTGAGCGCCGCGATGTCGACCCCAAAGATGTGCTGATCGAAATTAAATACGCTGGCATTTGCCACTCCGATATCCACCACGTCAAGGGCGAGTGGCAGGACGAGAATTATCCGCTGGTACCGGGTCACGAAATTGCCGGCACCGTCACCGAAGTTGGCTCCGAAGTTACCAAGCACAAAGTCGGCGATCGCGTCGGTGTCGGCTGTATGGTTAACTCTTGCGGCGAGTGCGAAAACTGCCTGAAGGGCGAAGAGCAATACTGCCTGAAGGGTATGGTCGGCACCTACGCCAGCGTCGACAAGTATGGCGACAACAAGCCAACCTATGGCGGCTACTCAACACATGTCGTCGTCACCGAAGATTTTGTGCTTAAGATTCCCGAAGGCATCGAACTTGATGTCGCCGCACCGCTATTATGTGCCGGCATCACATTATTCTCGCCATTGCGGCATTGGGGTGCTGGACCTGGCAAAAAGGTGGCCATTGTCGGACTCGGCGGCCTAGGCCACATGGGCGTCAAGCTGGCGCACGCCATGGGTGCCGATGTTACCGTCCTGTCGCGCTCGCTCAATAAGAAAGAGGACGGTCTGAAGCTGGGCGCTGACCGCTACTACGCCACCGAGGACCCCGAGACCTTCGAAACGCTCGCCAAGAGCCTTGACCTGATCATCAACACCGTCAGCGCCAATGTCGACGTTGACGGCTTGCTGGGATTGCTGAAGCTCGATGGTACGCTGGTTAACGTCGGTGCACCGCCTGAGCCGCTATCTGTCAAAGCCTTCTCACTGATCGGGAACCGCCGCTCCTTTGCTGGCTCGGTGATTGGCGGCATCCGCCAAACCCAGGAAATGCTCGACTTCTGTGCTGAGCACGGCCTAGGTGCCGAGATCGAAGTCATCTCAGCCGATCAGATTGACGAAGCCTACGAGCGCGTTGTCTCCGGCGATGTCCGCTACCGCTTTGTTATCGATAGTGCCACGCTAGCTTAACCAACGGCCTAATCGCCTTTGCCTTGCAGCTCGCTGGCCAGCTTGAGGACCTTAGTATTGTTATGATCTATAATCGTGACGATCGGATCTTTGCCGGTGTCGATACTGATAATTGTGCCGTGGGCATAGCCGCTGTCCCAACGCCAAATAACAGAATCACCGGTTTTGAAGGCTTGTCTCATTAGGATAGTCTACTGCAGGTTGCCGTGGCTGGCAGTAAGATATTCGCCTGCAGTACCGTTTAAGACTCTTTACGTAGCAACATGAGAATTACTCATGTCGTTTTCGCAAATCTCGAATGTAACTAGAAGTTCACATTACAACAGAGGACATCAAGTAACTTTCTGGTTACATTTTGAAAACAGTAAAATGGTATGCCTCGCGCCGCCCCCGACACCGGCGTTGTATGTTGTACTGCAACGCCCGCGGCGGCGAGACGGTATAATAGGTATCAATAGGGGGCGACGCGTGAGTAGTACGATTACCTGTAAACAATGCGGTGAACAGATTGAGGTCAGCGAGGCTCTGCAGGGTCAGATCGAGGCACAAGTTTTGGCGGCCGAGCACCAACGCCACCAGGCCGAACTGGATAAACTGAGAGAAGAATCGGCCGCCGCAGCCAAGGCTGAGCGCGTTGCTGCCGATGCCTTTCATGCCAAACAACTCGCCGGTGCAAAGGATCTACTGGAGCGCGAAGCCGCCGCCGAGCTGGAACTCGCCAAAAAGCGCCTGGAAAGTGAATCGCTCGGCGCGCAAAAGAAGGCCGCTCAGCAGCAGGAATTACTGATCACCCAGCTCCAAACCGACGCCGCCAATGACAAGGAGTCGCGCACCGAGCTCGAGGAGTCCAACAAGCAGATGCGCACCCAGCTGACTGAGCTGATGACGAGTCTGCGGGGTGAGAAGAAGGCGCGCGAGGAGGCCGAACTCGAAGCGGCCAAGAAACTGGCCGAGGAAGAGGGCAAAATTCGCGAAGATGCCACTAAGCTGGCCGACGAGCGCCAACGCTTGAATATTGCCGCCAAGGAAAAGACCATCACCGACCTGCAAAAAGCCCTCGATGACGCCCAGCGCAAAGCCGCGCAAGGCAGCCAACAGATGCAGGGCGAAATCATGGAACTTGACCTGGAGCGCTCACTTGGTGATGCCTTCCGTGATGACGAATTCACGCCCGTCGCCAAAGGTGTCAACGGCGCTGACATCAGCCAAACTGTCCGCAGCCCGCGCGGCATTGATTGCGGCGTGATTCTCTGGGAAATCAAGCGCACCAAGAACTGGACCGATGGCTGGATCCCCAAGCTCAAGGCTGACCTGCGTAGTGCGAAAGCCAACGTGCCAGTGATCGTTACCGAAGCCATGCCCAAGCAAATCGACTCCGACATGGGTCAGCTGGAAGGTGTCTGGATCTGTAAACCCGGCCTCGCCCTGATCCTGGCCACACTACTGCGCAAATCACTGCTCGACGTCAACATCCAAAAAGCCCTGGCCGAGAACCGCGGCGACAAAGCCGAATCACTCTATAATTTCGTGACTAGCCACGAGTTTATCCAACAGATCGAAAGCATGGTCGAAACCTACCAGGAGATGACTCTCCAAGTCCAAAAGGAACGCGTGGCCTACGAGCGCATGTGGTCGCTCCGCGAAAAGCAGGCCCAGAAGCTCTTCATGGGCACCGCCAACATCATCGGCGGCATGCAGGGCCAGATCGGCCAAGCCTCGATGCCCCGCATCAAAGGCCTGGAACTCGACTCCGGCTCCGATCCCGTCGAGCTGACACTACTCTAGTTTAAACAGCCGCTCTAATGGTACGTCCAGTGCTGCCGCAATCTTCATGGCGACGATCAGGCTAGGCAGTGTCTTACCGCCTTCGATGGCATTGATTGTCTTTCGCGACACGCCCGCCATGGCGGCCAATTCGCGCTGCGTCAGCCTCGCCCCGAAGCGCATGACCCAGATATGTTGTCCGAGCCGCGTCGAAGCGCTTTTAGGATTTTTGACTCGTTTGTCGGTATCTTTTGGTTTTCGCGTGAAATATGTGTAACTCATGACATAGATATATATCGCACTGTTCGCGCACCGTCAAATTATTACTTATTGGTTTCGCCGGCTTGTTGAGAACGTGAGTCATATCCGCGATTCCGAAATGTAACCAGAAAGTTACTTCATGTCCTCTGTTGTAATGTGAACTTCTGGTTACATTTCGAAAACGGCAAAATCAATGTCAGGCAAATCAAATGTAACCATTGACATAGATACAAAAATATTGAGATAATACTAGAATCATGCCATTTACTTCTGGATTTGAAGATGCCGGCAGAAGCAGCGGCAACCACTACGGCCAGCTACCAAAGCTTGACCTATTGTTGGGGCTGCAACCGCTTGATGTATTCGATACACAACTTATTGACGGTATGGCAGCAGGACGGCTAGGTGCAGATGTGGCTAACCCGGATGAAGATCAAGATGAAACGGAGGTGTTTCTTACCGAGCTCACGACATCAATCGACCAGGTATACGGACCATTTCGGAGTGGTCAAATCGCCGTAGCAGGCTATCATCTTGGACAATTGATCGCCGACAATGCTGTTGGATATTCGACGGCATTGAAGGCTGAAGCATTGATTGGACTGAATCCGGAGTATGTAAAGCTCGATCCTTGGTTGGCATATATTGCCGATCTGGCTGAATTCTTGGAACAGAGCTCGACTGTCCGTAGGACGGTATACCGTTATAGACGGCTTGTTGATCCAGAATGTCCGCACCAATCGGTGTTTGCCCTGGGCGCAACGTTATTCAGTGTCCACCGGGTACGCGACTGGCATGATGAGGTTACAAGGCTCAAAGCGAGAGCGGATAGTGCAAGATAAAACAAAAGCCGCTCCTTGATGCCTGACGGCGGAGCGGCTAAGGTATTTGACCTACTTAGGCAGGTGCATGCTGGCTGCGGCCCAAGAGGGCGCGCAGCGAAGGATTAGCTGGCGAGTACCTCACTCGTCATGCTACATTGTACCTGCTCGTTAGATTTAGGATTTTTCAATGATTACCCCCTTTCAGCTTAGATGCTAATAGTTTTAGTATAACCGGAATGGCAGCCAATGGTAAAGGCTAGGATGTAGTGATATTGATGACACCCTAACGGATGTAATAGACGACAGTGACCGAGTAGGCGAGGTCATTTTGGCCGGGTTGGACGGCGGGGCTAGAGCTGGTGGAACTGGCTGGAGCTTTGAGGTCAAGGCTGGCGCCGCCGTTCAGCGGGACGATACCACCGCCATCACCAAAGCCAGTGCCGTCGTCAACACTCTTGACACTACCAACTTTGAAGCCGAGGTTCTTGGCTGACTGGTCGGCTTTGCTGCGGGCGTCTTTGGTAGCGGTGTCGCGGGCCTGGGATTCCAGCTTGGTGCGTAGGCTGTCGCTAAAGGAGGCGTAGGGCGTGACCGTACCTTCGGGGTCGGTGGTGGCGATGTAATCCTGGACTTTTTGGGCGCTGGTGCGGTCGGGTAGAGTGATGGTCAGTCTGAGGGTATAGGTATATTGTCCATCCGTCGTTGGCTTAGCTATACCGTAGTAAACCACACCGCCGCTTTGGTAGCTATCGATACTAGCCTTGATTTGCTTGTCGGCCACACCTAACTTCTTCAGAGCAGCCACAATTTCAGTTTGCTTGGCGGTGGCAGCGGTATTGCCAGCGGCTTTATCGGCATTTTCGAAGCTATAGCTTGGCTCAAATACAAACTCGTCGGGCTCCGCCTTGATAGTCGATTCACCGGTGACCGAGATGGTGCGGCCAGAATTGGTTGGTCTAGACCAGGGGCGCCAAAACGCTAACATACCAATGATGACGAGGAGCAAAATGAGAATGATGATGCGGTAATCGAGGCTAAAGCTCAGCTGACGCTGAGGGGCTGGTGAGGGTGATGACGATGATACTGGCACTGATGTTTCTGGATCCATGAGATCTTCCTTACTATGCTTATGTATGTAGTTTCGGACAGTGGGGCCAAAAAGTAAAGAATTTAGCCTTTTGTAGCCGGCTGGTGGCGCACGACGCGGGCGATAGCTGCGGCATAGCGCTTGGTAACGGCATGGTGCACATTGAGCGGGTATAAATTGACTGCCCGGATTTTGGCCAGCTGTTTGACGTTGTAGGGCACAATGACTTCGTCCATATTCCCGAAAAAGACATCGGTCGGGGCGGCCACGTGACGGATGTCATCGATTAGGGTTTGGCTTTCAATACACCGTTCCAGTGAGCGGACGAATGGTACCCAGGTGTCCTGGTTCAGCTCGAGGAATCTGACCTGCGGCAGGATGCGGCGCAGTCTGGCAATATTCTCCGGAGTGGAGCGCTTACTGCTGCGTAAATATTTATAAGCTTTGAGATACATCGAAGTCCGTTGCCGGGCAGTACGGCTCTGGATGGTATACAGCGGGGCATAGACGGGCGGACTGAGCAGCACCAGCCGCTTGACCTGCCGGTTATGCATCCGGGCGTAACGGGTGGCCAACAGGCTACCAAGTGAGTGCCCGACCAACGTGTACGACGTTTTGAAGTGCAAGCGGCGGATGGTCGCATGGATGGC
>DHXQ01000019.1:31002-33676 GCA_002413755.1 Candidatus Saccharibacteria bacterium UBA5152
TCCCAGTTGGCCGAAGATGATGCCAGGCCGTGCAACAACACGATTACCGGCCCCTGGCCGCCGTGGTCAATGGTATGTAAGCGGTATGGCCGGTGTAACCAGCGGTGAAGTAATCTATCCACCCTCTTAGCATAAGGCATTATCAGCGCCAGGAAAACCGCGCGGTGTGCGCGATCTCACAGGTAGTGTGGAATATCCGACTTGAATTCTAGGTACATCGGTCTAAAATAATCTATAGGAAGTGTGAGGCTTCCACCATAAAGGCTTGGGACTCCCAGGCCTTTTAAAATGCTACAATACACACAATGACTCCCATACTTCTGGCCTGCGGCGCCTTTATTTCCACACTTCTTGGCGGTCTGACCGCCCTTCGACGACGCGAAGATTTACACCGCCTACTCGGCTACACCGCCGGAGTTATTATTGGTGTGGTTGCCTTTGACCTGCTTCCGGAGATCTTTAAGGGAATTCAGGCTCAAGGGGTGTCCGCCACCGGCCCGATGATTGCCCTGGTGGTCGGCTTTTTGGCGTTCCATATTGTCGAAAAGAGCATCCTGATCCACCACTCGCAGGAGCACGAATACGGCGCTCACCACCATCCGCATGTTGGCATTGCCTCAGCGCTGGCGCTGAGCGGCCACAGCTTCCTCGACGGTGTCGGCATCGGGCTCGGGTTCCAGGTGAATTCAGCCGTCGGTATCGCCGTGGCAATCGCCGTGCTGGCACATGACTTCTCTGATGGCCTGAACACCGTCGCCCTGATGCTGACCCACAAGAATAACACTCGCCGAGCCTGGATGCTGCTACTGTTGGACGCCATTGCCCCAGTACTCGGCGCCATCTCCACGCTCTTCTTTCACATCTCCGACGCGGCACTGCTGTGGTATCTCGGCTTCTTTGCCGGCTTCCTGCTCTATATTGGAGCCAGCGAGATCCTACCCGAGGCTCATAGCAAGCATTCGTCGTACCGGACGATTGGCCTCACTATCCTCGGTGTTACGACAATGTTTGTGGTCACTCGATTTCTCGACTGATCTGCTACACTAAGCATAAGCATGGCTCTAACATCAATTAAGCTAAAGCTCCTTCTCATCATCATGGTGTTTGTGGTTGTCATTCTCGGCGGCTTGAAACTGTATACGGCATACGAGCATCGTACCGAATACAATCGCAAGAAAGCAACCTGCGATATCTCTCGCATATCGACTCGTGAAGATCTGGTATCGGATAATTCCTGCCCGAACGGCGCTCGCTACCCTCAATCGAAATAGCGTACAATAGAGCGTATGGGAAATGTCTTGGTGGGAATTGTTTTAGTCGTCGGGTTGCTCAACCTGATTGCGCTACTCTATCTTATAACCCGACGCACCGGCGCGGGTGGCGGCGCTGGCCTGGATGCTGCCCTGCGGCAGGAATTTGCCCAGTCGCGCCGGGAATTCGCCGAGTCCAGCAAAGATTTGCGCTCTGAGCTGACGCAGGGCATGTTCCAATCGCGTGAAGCCCTCGACAAACAGATGGAGCTGATGCGCCGCACCGTCGAAGTCCGCCTGGAAAGTCTCCAAAAAGATAATTCTGAAAAGCTCGAAAAAATGCGCGCCACCGTCGACGAAAAACTCCAGTCAACCCTCGAGAAGCGCCTCGGCGAATCCTTCAAACAAGTCAGTGACCGCCTGGAACAAGTCCACAAAGGCCTGGGCGAAATGCAAAACCTGGCCACCGACGTTAGCGATTTCAAACGGGTACTGACTAATGTTAAAACTCGCGGCACCTGGGGTGAAGTCCAGCTGGAAAGCCTGCTGGAACAGGTATTTATCAAAGACCACTACGAGAAGCAAGTCATGCTCACCCCGGGTAGCCGCGACGTCGTCGATTTCGCCATCAAGCTCCCCGACAAAAGTAACAAGACCGGCCACATCTATCTGCCGATCGACGCCAAATTCCCTCTCGAGGACTACCAGCGCCTGGTGGCCGCCGAAGAGAAGAACGACCTGGTGCAGGCCGCTATCGAGCAGAAGGCGATGGTCAACCGCATCAAGCTCGAAGCCAAATCGATCAAGGAGAAGTATATTGTGCCACCGCGCACCACCGATTTTGCCGTGCTCTATGTGCCCATCGAAAGCATGTATGCCGCGGTACTCGGGACCCCCGGATTATTTGAACAGTTACAGTCCCAGTACCGCGTCACCGTGGCTGGCCCGACGACCATCGCCGCCATTTTGTCCAGCTACCAGCTAGGTTTTCGTACTCTCGCCATCGCTGAACAGACCTCTGCAGTCTGGGAGACATTGACGACTATACGCGGTGAATTCGGTAAATTCGGCGATATGCTTGATAAGACCAAAGAGAAGTTGATCCAGGCGACGAATAATATCGACCTAGCCTCACGTAAATCGCGGACGCTGGAAGGTAAGTTGACTCGGGCGCAGCAACTAGCCGACAAAGCCTCGACTAAGGCAGAAGATGCCATCGACGACACACCTCAGCTCCTGCCATAGCATTCATTTTTGCCGCTACTTTTTGATTTGTTGAAGCTGAATGACACTGCCGTTTTCGTGTTTTTCAAATGTAACCAGAAAGTTACTTCATGCCCTCTGTTTTAGTGTGAACTTCTGGTTACATATGGAATTTGGCAAAACGAGATGTGCCGCTGCCGGCACCGACGGTTCGAGTCGCA
>DHXQ01000019.1:33892-36090 GCA_002413755.1 Candidatus Saccharibacteria bacterium UBA5152
AGTTGAGTACTTCTATGTTCCACTCCGATGGAATTGCACATAACTACAATACCTAGAGTATTTACACCTATTGACATAAGTGGTATAATAATCTTAAAATGAGACAATCCCGAGAATACAGCAACAGTGTGGCTGGCCGCCGGGCACGGGCTGGACTGATGGCGCTCGGACTTGTCGGCGGCCCAGTCATTGCGGCCTGCACACCTGCGCCTGCACCGTCGCCAATCCATACGACTCCGCCCACGACCGTCGAAATGCCCCACAAATTGCCGGAGACGGCCGATTCCAAGCGCGTACATGCCTTTGCCCGGCGCTTAGCGGCACTGGCTGTGCATGACGAAACGAAATCTGCATCCAAACCCCCGCACTGGTATAAACATGTAAGTCCGGATAAAACAGCGACAAGTATTGGGTTTGTTGATACCAGCAGCAGTATATTTCCGCGTTACACAGTCACCAAGACATATAGATATGAAACAATGATGGGTATTGATGCGGCTGGCCGGCCCGATCCGCGGGCGGTCGAATATGTGACGATTATCAGTGAACAGAAAAACCCCGACACTAGTCTAAGCCCCAGTGCCGTATCGGATCACACAACAGTTGACATGATCACCGAGGATCAGACTGGTAACTGGACATTCTGCCGCGAGCAGGAGGACAACAACCGCCTCTGCTTCAATCTCGACCCAACGATGGTGTCACCGACCACCGATATCCTCAATACGGTTGGATATGTGGCAGTAGAGGACTATATTATTCGGGAATATGACCGGCACGCCGACGCTGCCTAGTAGTTATTTTTTAGTATGGTGGAGCAGATCGATGGCTAGTGCAGCTGTCCAACTAAAGTTGTCGGTGCCGAGTGGTTCGCCGGTGATGGGATCGAAGTATTCGGCGCAGCCGGACTTTTCAACCAGTTCTAATGATAAATCGGTCAGGGCTGAAGCGTGGTCATTGAAGCCGTAGCGCCGCAGGCCGTCGATGACCATCCAGTTGATGTTCATCCAAGTGGGACCTTGCCAGTAGCGCATCGGGTTGAAGTGGCGTGAGCTAGTGGCGACCGAAGGCAGGGGATAGGCTGGGCCATACATCTGGTCGTTTTCGATGAGTTTGACGAGCTCTTCGGCTCGTTCCTGGGTGATACAGCCGGCGTAGAGTGGCAGCAGGGTGGCGACACTGGTTTCTTTCAGTAACTTATGAGATATGAAGTCGCGCGAATAATATTGGCTGGTTTCCGGGTCCCAGAGTTTGTTGAGGGCTTCTTCGCTCTGCTTCATGCGGTCGAGCAGGCTGTCAGGCAAGGGGACGTTGATCGCTTCGGCGATCTGTTTGAGCTGAGTGTTGGCCCGGATAAATATCGAGTTATAGGCGATGTCTTCGATCAGGAATAGCGAGCGGTTGAAGATTTTGCTGCTGTCGTAGGCTTTGCGGCGCAGGCGGCGCTGGATATCAAAGAGGGCCAGGATTTCGACGGTGTCGAAGCGCTCATCGAGCGGTACCGACTTAGCATCGCGCCGGAAGAAGTTCACGATGCCTACCAGGTGGGTTTTGACTAGGAAGCGAATCCAGCCCGGCAGTTGGTGCTCGTGCAGGTAGCTCATCCAGGCCGGGGTGTTATCCATACCGACTTCCCAAGGGTGGATTTGCAGCACCAGACCTTCGTCGTGCGGGTCGCGGTCGTTGTACAGCCATTCGTGGTAGGCCTGCAACGCCGGCAGGACGGATTTATACCATTCGCGGCGTTCGGTAGCGTGCAGTTGCTCGCCAATTCGCACCACGGCTTCGGCCAACATCGGCGGCTGGGTTATACCGCTGGTCACGACGTGGTCCGGCGAATAGGGGCTGAGCCAGCTGCGCCAGGCGTTGCGGTCGGTAGCGTAGTGCTTGTCGTCATTGAAGATAATATTGGGCATCATGCCGTTCGACCACTGGCCGCGCAGCAGGCTCATGATTTCCGTTTTGGCGCGCTCGACATCGATATGGCGCAAGCCGATGGCGATAAAGCAGCTGTCCCACAGCCACTGGTGTGGATATAAGTTAGCGCCCGGCACGGTGTACAGACCGTCGCGGTCATTCATGGCCAGGACTTGGGCGGCCTTTTCGGCCAGAGCATGGCTATCTTGCATATGGTAACAAGTATAGCCTAAGGCCGGTTTGAACGGTATAGTATATCCTGATGACAGGAGAGATTAGAC
>DHXQ01000037.1 GCA_002413755.1 Candidatus Saccharibacteria bacterium UBA5152
ACTAGAAACGGTTGCGGTCACCGCCACCGTAGTTGTTGCGGTCGCCACCACCGTAGCCACCACCACCGTTGCCACCACCGAAATCGCGGCGTGGGCGTGGTTCTTGAGGACGAGCTTCGTTTACAACGATAGCGCGGCCACCGACTTCTTTGTTGTTCAAAGCGTCGATAGCAGTCTTTGCAACTGCATCGTCGTTGAACTCAACGAAACCAAAGCCCTTAGAGCGGTTGGTGTCGCGGTCGATGATGACCTTAGCGCTAGCGACTTCACCGAACTCAGCAAAGAGTTCTTTAAGGTCGTCGTCGCCCATTGAGTACGGCAGGCTGCCGACAAATAATTTTGTTGCCATTATATGGTATTCCTTCTTCGTTCTCGTGAGTAACCTGGCAACACGAGTGGGTCCAGTTAGCTGCTCTCAACAATCACATTACTTAAATTTTTAACTTCTAGAACGGCCTAGCAGCGTCTGTCTAGTAGATGTACTATAGCACCTTTCGACAGGATTTACCAGAATATTGTCACTTTGGTGAATATGATACTTATCACAATTGTATATAAAGCTTAACCATTATCACTGAAGGCATAAAGCGCTTAAGCTGAAATCTGCCTGAAACCGCGATTAAATCACAAGCGGCATGTACAAATTCTTACAGTTCTTTTCAGGATGTCTTGGCATTATGGAATTACTATCAATCTAAAAAGGGGCACCCGTGAAAAAAACTCACCTACTCACAAAACCAACTCGCGTACAAGATATCGATTTTGACGAATTCGAAGATAGCTTCGATAACCAAAGTAGTGCCCGGCTTGAACGGTCTCGTATCCGTAGCTACCGCAAACTACGCCACCAGGAGGATTAAACCTCAGCCTGCCCGAGAGGGCGGGCACGTAACTCGCAAGCAAGGGCCGCACTGGTCCTTGTTTTTGTTTCATAATATAGACCGACCTTACTTTTCTCTTTCGTGCTCATCCCCATCTGACGGCACCAGACAGTAGTTTTACTCGTCTCCGTGCCTATGGGCACGCCTCCTCATAATAACTACTCCCTCGCGCTCGCCAGATAGGGCTCGCTTGACAAAATAGAAAAGTAAGGCCGGTCTATTCCCCAAAACATCGCTACACGTTATGATATAGGGAGACCATGCAGAAACTAGAAGAGTTCATCCAGAAATATCCGCTCCGTAAATTTGATAAGGATCAGATCCTGTTGGTTCAAGACGAGCGTCCGCGCGACATTCTGTACGTCAAATCCGGCTTTATTAAGGGCTACGACATCAATGTCGACGGCATCGAGCAGCACATCTGGCTCGGCGCCAAATCCGACATCATCCCCTACGAATGGCTGTTTTCAGCCGTCGATAGCACCCAGTTATTCTACAGTGCCTTCACTCCATTAGAGGTTTACGTCGTCAACCGCACCGAACTGATCGAGTTCTTTACCAAGAACCCCGACGTCCTGCTTCACGTCGCCCACGACCTGGCCAGTAAACTGGCTGAACTAACTGAAAAGCTGACTGCTACCGAGAAGCCCAAGGCCAGCGAAAAGATCGTCTACATGCTCAATATGCTCGCCAAGCGCTTCGGCGAAGAGAACGCCGCCGGTGACAAGGCTGAGATCACCGTACCGCTCACCCAGCAGGATATCGCCAACCTGCTCGGCCTGACCCGCGAAACCGTCGCCACCGAGCTCAAAAAGCTTAAGGACAAGGGCTACGTCTACTACGACAAGTGGTCATTCGTGGTCCACACCGACAAACTCGCCGATTTGATGGGCTAAGCCGCCGACTCTGCGCTAGTCGTCGCGCTCTTCGGGTGTATCGACACCACCCAAGTGGCTGCTATCAGTATTGATGTCCTCCGGATGGTTCTGACCGATGTCATCATCATCGTCGTCGTCATCGCTGCCATCAAGCGCCGGAATCGAGCCCCGGTCGTCATCACCGAGCTCAGGCACGAATATAGATTGGCTGGGGTCGTCCTTTTCGTCATCTGGCAGCTCAGTTGCACCATCTACCGTATCGTCAGTATCGGCCAGGATATTGTCCGGGTCGTCGTATACATCGTCTGAAGTTTGGTCAGCCATAATGCTCTCCTTATTGTTAGAATCCGTTGAGTATAGCGCCATAGTAGCACGCCTCGCTGTCAAAATCTTCACCAGAGGTGATAAACTGTATGGGTTACCTTTTGCACCCGTAGCTCAGCTGGATAGAGCGCTAGGCTTCGAACCTAGAGGCCGGGGGTTCAAGTCCCTCCGGGTGCACCATTATATTTGCATAACACTTTTTTAATGTTATAATCTTAAAATGTCTGAATCTATCGATTCTCCGAGCATTCCAGGCATGGCTCCGACGGTCAACGACTTGCGTCGGCATGCCAATGTAGGCTTTATGCGCAAACTAGCGTTAGGCTATCTCGTACCACATAACCCTGAAAAGAGTGTTAGACGGCATGAGTTATTTGGCACACCTATAATCCGAAGAGTGGTAATGGGCACGGTCGGCAAGAATTTTGATGAACCCAATTACGATAGTAACTACCGCCTGAACAGGTCGCGTAACCGTCTTGAGGCAGCTACACACTTCGCCATGCAAGGAAGCGTATTCAATGAGAAACGACACGGCATCGTAGGTCTGGGATGCATCCCTTTGCTAGCATTCGACTGTAGTGTGGGTGGCGCGTCAGGTGTGATAAGCGGTGCACTTATTGGGGCTGTTATGATCGCTGAGGTTCAATTAGTGGCTTTGCAGCGTTATAATCGAGCCAGGATGATTGTTCGTGCTAACGATGAGCTCGCCAAAGGTGAGACTTTCAGCGAGGGCTATGTGAACGATTTTGGACTCGATTCCGAAGCCTATGCGAGCTGGTCTCAGGACGGTTTAGACTAGTGGCTTTGCAGTAAACCATATTTATCTTACATAAGGTACGCTATACTATGCAGTGATGTGCGCCCGTAGCTCAGCTGGATAGAGCGTTGGTTTCCGGTACCAAAGGCCGGGGGTTCAAATCCCTTCGGGCGCACCACTTTTATTCGTTGATATTTATCAATAAAGATGTTATTATACAGTCAATATGCGCATTGGAAGCTATAACCTATACGAAGGCGCCCAGAATACAGGGTCAGAGTTACGGGAGTATGTAGCTCAGCACGAACTCGATGTCTTATGCATCCAAGAGGCCAATGGCTGGAATAACGGCACACCTACCCGGTTAGAGAGCTTTGGCGTAGCTACAGGCTTAACGGCGCAAGTCTACGGCGACAGCAATACCCGCTTCAAACTAGCTACCCTCTCGCGGCAGCCAATAATCTCGGCGGAGGTATACACCGAGGGGTTTTGGCACAGCGCCATCCATACAGCCATTCAATACGGTGACGATGTACTACATATCTGGAATATGCACCTTGATCCCATAGATGAAGACCACCGAGTACCAGAAGCTAAGCGTTTAGTGGAAATGATTGATCCCCGCCTGCATACGATTATTACCGGCGACTTTAATAGCTTGAGCCGAGCTGACCAATACCCCGATGACCTTATAACGAAGTTAGCCGCTCAAGGCATAACAAAATTTGGTACTGATAGCTTACGCTTTGACGTGACAGATTATTTTGCTCGAGCTGGCTTCACGGACGCAGCTGTTAGCCTTGACAATCTTGAGACGACTGTTCCTACCCCTGCCAATCATGACGCATACCACGCGGCCGACTTGCGCTTGGATTATATGTTTGTGTCGGGCAGCCTGGCCAAGGTTATCAGGAACATAGATGTTCCCAAAGATGAGCTGACCGATAAGATCTCAGATCATTACCCTCAAGTGTTGACGCTTGAGGCAAGCGCAACTTAGCTTTTGACGAGCTGTTTGAGATCTTTATAAATTTCGCCGATATGGGTTTTCGGGTCGACATCTTCGTATTTCTTGACAATTTCACCGCTGGGATCGATCAGATAGGTGTCGCGGTTGATGCCGATATATTCACGGCCCGCGAACTTCTTGGGCTTCCAGGAGCCGAAAGCCGCAATCGTCTTCGTGGTAGGATCGCTGAGCAGTGTAAAGTTTAGGTCGTTCTTCTCGGCAAACTTGCCGTGCGATTTGGCCGTATCCTTGCTGATACCGACGATTTCGGCGCCCAGTTCAGCCAGCATTTCGCGGCCGTCGCGAAAGGCGCAGGCCTCTGTTGTACAACCCGGAGTATCATCCTTTGGGTAAAAATACACGACCAGCCATTTGCCTACGTATTCTTGCAAAGTGTGCGTCTTGCCATCTTTATCGGGAAGCGAGAAATCAGGTGCTTTCATAGGTATTTCCCCTTTTAGGTATTTTTGTATTATAGGCTCATAAAGGGTAAACAGCGACGAGAATTATCACTGACTATTATCGCAGACTTTTTTACAATATAAGAGGTGACCAATGAATCGCCATATTATTGCCTTAACCTATCATAAATGTTACAATTGCATGGAGGAAGACTTATAGCAAACGTGGGTGAGGCGCGACTGGGCAAGCGACCACTTAGCTAGTGCCATTATCACATTATAAATAGGGTCTACAACTATGCTTTATTTCACTAATCAAGAACTTGCCGAAACAAACCACGTTTCTGTTCGCACCGTCCGTAACTGGATCGACTCTGCCCGCGATGGCAAGGTTGACCT
>DHXQ01000004.1:0-5926 GCA_002413755.1 Candidatus Saccharibacteria bacterium UBA5152
TTGACCAGGTAATCGGCCACGCCCATACGCATGGCTTCGCGCTCCACGCTCTCGTCGCCTGCCCCGGTCAGTAAGATGAATGGCTCGGGCCGCTGAACCAGATCAAATTCACTGAGGAGTTCGAGACCGTTCTCTTTGCCGAGCCGGTAATCGACCAGGTAGACATCATGCTCCTGCTTGCCAATGGCAATTTTGGCGGCCTCGGGGCTTGATACCCACTCTACCTTGAAGGGCGTTTGCGGAATCTTGCTCAGCAGATTACTGATGATGAGAAAATCGTCCTCATCATCATCCACCAATAGCACCTTGAGATTATCGGCCACTTTCGCCTTCCAGGACGGGTAATTCAACGATCTCGAACCAGTATTTGCCCAGTGTCTTCATGACCTGGAGTAAGCCATCAAATGTCACCGGTTTGGTAATAAATGAATTGACGCCGAGCTGGTATGAACGGTAGATGTCTTCTTCGGTTTTGGAGGTCGTAAAGATGACGACTGGAATATCACACAGCTCCGGATCCGACTTGATCTCTTTGAGAGATTCGCGGCCATCTTTGCGGGGCATATTCAGGTCAAGCAGGATCACACCCGGCCGGCGGTAATCGGGATTATTCTCGTAGGCTCCCCGATGTTTGAGGTAATCGAGCAGTTCTTCACCGTCTTTTACTCGGTTAAGTGTGTTGAGTAGCTTACTTTCCTGGAGCGCCTTTTTGGCCAATAGATAGTCATCATCATCATCATCGGCCATCAATATAACAATAGCGCTGCGGTTCATAATAGATTTTCTCCTTTTCTGTGGCGAAGTGGTAAGGTTATGATAAATGTCGACCCCACGCCAGGTTTGCTTCGGGCCGTTATAGCGCCACCATGTCTTTCCACTATTTTACGGCATACTGCCAGCCCAATACCAGTCCCTTCGTAATCCTCTCGGCTGTGGAGTCTTTGAAACACGGCAAAAATCCGCCCGAGGTACTTTTCATCGAAGCCTAGTCCGTTGTCGACAACTTCCAGACGACAGACCTTTGTTTTGTCTGGCAAGATTTTGATCGTCGATCTCAGTGTGATTTCCGGCGGGACACCCTCGCGGTGGAACTTCAGGGCGTTGGCAATCAAATTCTGGAGCAGCTGGCGCATTTGCATGGCGTCTGCGTGCAGGGTTGGCAAGTCACCAATTTTGATGATGGCTTTGGACTCGGAGATGCGCACTTCCAGGTCACTCATAACTTCTTGTGTAATCGTCTTTAGGTTGACGGTACTAAATTCACGGCCTTTGGTCGTAACCCGCGAAAATGACAGGATATCGTCAATCAGGATACTCATGCGGGCGGCAGCGTTACGCATTCGCACCAGGTAATCCTTGCCTTCGCCGAGCTGCTGGGAGTACTCGGTTTCCAGTAAATTGCCAAAGGCTTGGATCTTGCGCAGCGGTTCCTGCAGATCATGCGAGGCGACATAGGCAAAATCCTGCAGTTCCTGGTTGCTGCGTTGCAGGCTGGCATTACTCTGTTCCAGTTCGTTCGTCCGCAGGTCAACTCGGTGTTCCAAGTCCTCGTTGGCAATCCGTAGCTCTTCTTCGAGTCGGGTACGTTCACGCAGTTCATGCTGGGCTTCGTCGTAGAGTTTGGCGTTGGAAATGGCCAGCGATGCCCGGTTAGCCAGCTCATTGGCCATCGCAGTGTCAGCTGGTGTATATTCACGCTTTTTGTCGGTGGTGATCATGGTGATGGCACCGATCGTATTGCCGTCGACATTCAGGGGCACGATCATCACCGAGGTAAACGACAGCTCACGCAGCAATTTTAGCTCGGTCTTCGACTTAGCTGAGGCGACCAGCATCTCATCCGTAATACGCGGGATGTATTCTAGTTTGCCAGAATGGATGACATTGGCAATGCCGCCCGGTTGATTCATGTCGGGTGGTCCCTGCTTGTCGCGTAATTTGCGGGCCCAGGCGATCTTGTCCGGATCTTTGTGAGCCAGCGCCACTAGCTGTAGTTGGTTATCCTCGTTGAGCATATCGACCGTGCACCAGTCGGCGATGTCGGGCACCATGAGCTCGGCAATCGTCTGCATTGTCATGCGGTAATCAAGAGATGTCGATAGTGTGGTGCTGGCACGGGACAAAAAGCTCAGATTATTTTCGATTAGCTTGCGCTCGGTTATGTCGACCAGAACTCCCGGGAAGTTGACCGGCTTGCCTTGGCCGTCGCGTTCGATGCGGCCACGGGCAATTACCCAGCGGATTGCCCCTTCGCGGTTGATGGTACGGTACTCGCTTTCAAACGTATCCGCCGAGGCCAGCGCAGTGTTGATATCATGCTCCACCCGCGGACGGTCCTCTGTGTTTACGCCTTTGATGAAGGCTTCTAAAGGCAGACCTTCGGCAGCCGCCTCGACGCTGACGCCAAACATGTCGGCCATGTACTTGTCGCCAATGACGGTGTTGGCGCTAATGTCCCATACCCATGTTCCAATCAGGCCAGCCGACAGGACCTCGTCGAGTGTCCGCTCTGTCCGGTTTAATCTTTGATCGGTCGCCATACTCTCGGTGATGTCCTCGGTGGCCTGGTATATGGCGTAGAGCAGTTTGCTCTTGCCGGTACCCTGGAACAGCGGGTAGTGAGTCACGCGCCAATATTTTGTGGCAATCGATCCATCCTGGCGTTTGAGGTCATACCGCAGCGAAGGCATGGTGTCCGGCTTGCCGGTTTTGATGACTTTACGGAACGATTCTAATAAGTCATTGACACCCGTAGTACGGAACTTGTCTGAGGTATCAGGGAAAACTTCGAATACCGGCTTGCCTAGAACGTCTTTGATTTTGACGTAGGCGCCATTGGCATGAGCTTCGTTCTCGGCGATAATCGTAAAGGTGGGGTCGTCGGCGGCTACGACGACGTAGCGGCTCGGCAAAGTTTCAAACAGGTTTTGATAATCAACCGCCAATTTCGGTTGCTGAATTGCAGTCAGACTGGGTTTTGTAGTACTTGTAGGCATATGTAATAGATGCACGCATCCTGCTGGCGTGATGAGGCTCCCTTTCAGTTTGTATTATAATGTATAACTTTATTCTGCAAGCGGATTATTTCACTGATATCACATTAAACTAGGTAAATAATATAAAGGTTGTTGCCCAGCGTGTCAGGTGTTGTTTTATCGACTTATCGGCGGTGTTACAATATAAGCATGATAGCCTTCGAAATTCTGACCTGGTGGTATCGCCAGGGTTGGGCCCAAGTTGCCAAAAACGCCAAACAGCGCTTTCGTAAAGTTTCGTACTTATTTTCGCTGCCAATTCTGGTGCGCACCCTCTTCGCCCCATGGCATCGCACCATCAGTTACCCGGGGGCAGGTATCGAAGCCCAGCTCAGGGCTATGGGTGATAATCTGGTGAGCCGGATGGTCGGATTCGCCGTTCGTTCCCTGGTACTGCTCACGGCCGGCATCATGCTCGCCGCCTGTGCTATTTTAGCGGTTGCCCAGCTCGTAATCTGGCCCCTGTTACCACCGGCAATTATCTTCAGTGTTATCAAAGGGATTGTAGGCTAAACGATGGAGCCACAGGTTGACTTCGACTCTCGCCGTGCCCGCCATGCCCGCTTAGCGGCCAAAATTGGTAACAGCGGCTATACCATGCTGGTCGTCTTTGCCGTTATACTGGCCGCACTAGGGGCAGCCTGTCTCTTTGTGGGCTCAGCACGGCCCGGCTATCTGTCGCTGGCCGCAGCCCTACTCTGTTTTATGCCGGCGGCGTGGTATCGTCTCGAGCTGACGCGATTGCCGGCGCATGGTGATAGCTTAACCGATAGAATGTCGGGCGATATTCTGAAAGCCTTCAAACCAGGTCAAACTCTCAATCCATTTGACGTCTGGCTGACAATGCAGAAACATTGGCAGTTCCTGTTCTACGCAAACCATTTTCTGGTTTCGCCGGAAATGATTATTAGTTGCCTGAGTCAGAACACTGCCGATATGCCGCAGGTCTGGTCAGAGGCTGAGCGGCTGGCGCGTGCCACGAATAGCCCGCTGATCGAGCCCGGCCACCTGGCCGGAGCACTGCTCACGACTGCGCCTGAGTTTAAAGACTTATTGACCCGGGCGAAGCTGGCCCCAAGCGATGCGGAAGCTGTCGCCATGTGGTTGGGCCGAGCGCTTGAAATGATGCGGGCTGACAAGCCGTATTTCGGTGGCTTGGGCCGTGACTGGGCTAATGGTTATACGCCTAAGCTAAACCAGTTCGGGTCTAATATTAGCCTGTCGATCGAAAAATATGGTTCTCACTTTGGCTGGCTGGCAACGTCCCAGGGCGTGCAGGCTGTCAAAAACGCTTTTTCCCAAGGCACGACGACTGTCGGTCTGATCGGTGAGCCGGGCGTTGGCAAGACCAGCTATGTCTATGCGCTGGCACAATTGTTACTTCAGGAGACAAACGACCGTAACCTGGCACACCGTCAAGTGGTAGTACTGAGCCCGTCGGCGATCCTCTCGAGTGCCAAGCACCCCGGCGAGCTGGAAGAGATCGTCATGTCGCTGCTGATTGAAACTTCTCAGGCTGGGCATATCATTTTGTTTCTGGATGACGCTCAGCTGTTCTTCAAGGGCGGCCCAGGCTCGTTTGATATGACACAGATATTGCTGCCTGTACTGCGGTCCCGCGCTGTACAGCTGGTTATGGCAATGAGTCCACATGACTACCAACAGCTTAAGATTAATAGTCCCTCGTTCGCTAACTTGATTACCCCGGTTATGCTCAGTGAGCCGCCAGAACCGGATGTCATGCGGATTCTTGAGGACAATGCCCTAGCGTTTGAGAGTCGTAACAAAGTTCTTATCCCATACGAAGCCCTGCGTGAGACATACCGCCTGAGCGGCCGCTATATGCAGGATTCGGCGTTTCCGGGCAAAGCCATACAACTGCTCGAAAATTCCCTGTCGTACAGCGAGCACGGCAATGTCATTACCGCCGTATCGGTCCAGAATGCCATCGAACAGAGCCGCGGTGTCCGCGTCAGCAGTGCTGCACCGGCCGAAGCCGACAGTCTGCTCCACCTGGAAGACAAAATCCATGAGCGCATGATCAACCAATCCTATGCCGTCAAAGTTGTTGCCAGTGCCCTGCGCCGGGCCCGGGCTGGCGTTGCCAATCCACGGCGGCCGATCGGCAGCTTCCTGTTTCTCGGACCAACCGGCGTAGGTAAGACCGAGCTGGCCAAGGCCGTCGCAGCGACTTATTTCAATGCCGAATCGAGTATCATTCGCCTCGATATGAGTGAATACCAACAAGCCGACGATGTCCGTCGGCTACTCAGCAATGGCGCCGAGGAAAGCCGCAGCCTGATCATGGCCGTCCGTCAGCAGCCTTTCGCTGTGGTGCTGCTCGATGAGATCGAAAAGGCTCACCCGAATATCCTCAATCTGTTGCTGCAGCTTCTCGATGAGGGCCAACTGACGGATGTCAGCGGCAAGCCTGTATCGTTCAAGGATTGTGTGATTATTGCGACCTCTAACGCCGGTGCCCAGTCGATTCGTGAGCGCGTGGCTCGCGGCGAAGAGCTGGAATCGTTCCAGCAGGAATTTACCGATGAGCTGATCAACAGCGGCCAGTTTAAGCCCGAATTACTCAACCGCTTCGACGAAATTGTGCTCTTCCGTCCGCTGAATGAGCAGGAACTGGCGCAGGTCGTGGTGCTGATGATGGGTGATATCAACCGGACACTGTCTAACCAGAATATAGCCGTTGAGTTGACGCCGGCAGCTGTTGCGCAGGTGGTGAGCACTGGCTATGACGCGCGCCTGGGCGCCAGGCCGATGCGCCGCGCCCTGCAACGAGCTGTCGAGGATGGGATTGCCAACCGCATCTTGCGCGGCGAAACTCGCCCCGGTGATCACGTCGTGCTCGACGTCGCTGATCTAACGTAGGAATCCCC
>DHXQ01000004.1:6128-7799 GCA_002413755.1 Candidatus Saccharibacteria bacterium UBA5152
GTCCATATGGCGCGCCTTGAGATAATAATGTTTGTCGAGCATACTGGATGGAGACCATTGTAACGAGGATATAGACCTATGACTGACCCGACACCATTTATCATTCCGCCTCGCCAGGAGGTCCGCCGCCGCTGGGCGGACGGTGCATTTGTCTATCAGGTATACCCCCGGAGCTTTCAGGATAGCAATGGTGACGGCATCGGCGACTTGCCCGGTGTCATAACCCGGCTTGATTATCTCGCTGGGCTAGGTGTGACCGTAATTTGGCTCAGCCCGTTCTATCCGTCGCCGATGGCCGACTTTGGCTATGACGTCGCCGACTATTGTAACGTCGACCCGATGTTTGGCACACTTGATGATTTCAAACAGTTGCTGGCCGGTGCGGAGCAGCGCAATATGCGAATCATGATTGATCTGGTGCCCAATCATACGTCCGATGAGCACAAATGGTTTATTGAATCGAAAAAGTCAGAAGCCGATACCAACCCCTTCCGTGATTGGTATATCTGGCGTGATGGTATCACGGCTGAACAGGCTGAGCATGCCGGACATGACATTACTTCAGCCGTAGCTGCTCAGCCGGCAGCCAACGGCCTGTATCCGCCCAACAACTGGCGCGATGCGCTGACTGGCGGTCCGGCCTGGGAATGGTGTGACGCCCGGCAGCAATTTTATCTGCATAGCTTTGACGTCAAGCAGCCCGACCTTAACTGGGGTAATCCAGCCGTTCGCGAAGCTGTGAAGGCGGCGATGCGCTTCTGGCTTGATCTCGGCGTTGATGGCTTCCGCGTCGATGCCGTCTACTGGATGGCTAAAGAGCCGCTGCTGAGCGACGACCCGATCAACCCAGACTTCCAAGCCGGCAGAGACCTGCCCTACAATGCTCTCAAACACGACAATAGTCGGGGCTGGCCGGCAGTATATGCCTACTTGTCTGAAATGTCAGATGTACTACACGAGGATAAATACCGTGACAAGCAACGGTTTATGGTCACCGAAGCCTACCCCGAAGGCCACAATCCCCTGGTCGAGTACCTCAACTTCTACGTTGGTATGGATCCGGAGGTTGCTTCGCCGTTTAACTTTGAAGGCCTCAGTATGCCCTGGAAGGCGGGGCCGTGGCGTAGATTTTTGCGCTCATTCCATCACGCGCTATCGCAAATCGATCCGCACTGTGTGCCCAGTTATGCCTTTGGCAACCACGACCAGCCGCGGATTGCCAGCCGGATTGGTGAGATGTCGGCCCGGTCAGCCGCAGTATTGCTGCTAACGCTGCCTGGCATGGTGTTTGTCTATGCCGGCGAAGAGCTCGGTATGAAGAACGGTTATATCCCAAAAGAATTCGTCCAGGACCCTGGTGCCAAGGGTGACGTAGCCGCAGATGGCTCGCACGCCCAAGGCCGCGACCCGGAGCGGACGCCGATGCAGTGGACGGCCGGTGCCCAAGCCGGCTTTACGACTGGCGACAAGACATGGCTGCCTATCCAGGCAGACTATGCGATTACTAATGTCGAAACGGAAGCCGCTGATCCGGCTTCTTTCCTGAATATATATAAGACATTAGGCGTGCTTCGGTCACGCTCAGAGACTCTCAAACATGGCGAGCTGCATATCATCGAGACGGGCCAGCCAAATGTCTTGGGCTTTGTGCGCAAGCATGTTGGTGACGAC
>DHXQ01000004.1:7968-16555 GCA_002413755.1 Candidatus Saccharibacteria bacterium UBA5152
GCTTCGAGCTATGGTCAAGGCAGTGCACACAACGATGAGCGCCGGGCTACTATTTCCGAAGACGGGTCTGAATCTGTATCGAAGCTAGCCCTAAGGCCGCACGAGGCCGTGCTGTACGAAGTTGCTTTGTGACAGCCGCAACGGCCTTGCCCGGACTGGGCAGTGGTGCAAGCACTGGTTCGTTGCGGTTCAGGTACGTTTGGTAAGCGATAGATTTTAATAGGCTATCGACGGATTGGACTACAGTGAACCGGGCTGCGGCGAATTGTCGGTCTTTGATGCTAAGCGGTCCACGGGCAATGGCATGGGCCAATACCGTTGCCAGTGCCTTGGGATCATCGGGCTTGACGAGCATCAAGCCGCCAAGGTTTGTCTCCGGCAGTCCGCCAGAGCGCGAAGCCACGACCCGGCAGCCAGCATGCTGGGCTTCTATAGACAGCATGCCAAATAACTCCTGCCAGAAAATATTCGACGACGGCATGACGACGATGTCCTGATTGGCCATCAATGTAGCCATGTCTTTTACGGTCTTACGAGCGTTAACAACTTTAATATTCGGATTAGCCTTCAGCATGTTGAGAATGATTTTGCCATCTTCGGCGTTGCTGCCAGCGGTTGTGACGGTTAATGTGAAATTGCTGTGTTTGAGCGTTTCCATATGCAAGGCGCACAGAAGTGTATAAATGCCCTTGTCCGGGTGTAACCTGCCCGCAAATAATATCCGGGTTGGCTTATCGGCCGAGCGCCGAGCTGGACGCTCGACTTCACGGAAGGCCGTATCAGCAAACGGATAGACGGTCGGCATACGCCCGAAATTGTGCCGAAGGTTACGGCGCCAGATGCCAGCGGCAAATTTACTGGCAGTGATCAGGCGAACACCCTTGAAGGCTCGCTTGTTGTAGAGTGGGTCGTCATGGGCAAAACTGGGCGGCGGGCAATGCAGAATCGCATATGCCGGGTGTTTTGTCTTCACCTCCAGTGGATAGGTGATGTAGACTAGCAGGTCGTCAAGCTTGGATAGCTGATCCCTTGACTCAATTGCCAGGAATGGAATGTCAGGAAAGTCGTCACGACCATCCTTAGTGCCGTGACCGATGGTAATGATCCGGGCGGGGATACCGCGTTTTAGTAATTCTCGTATTTGTCCGGCTGTGTAGGTTTCTGAGCCGCCGGACCCAGCTATGAATGGGTACTTTGAAGACCAAACGAATGAAATCATATAACAATGATACGCCTGTTCGTAGTTTGTTGTATGTGAGATATCTCTCCTCCAAGACGGGAAACCTGTGATTTACCTCTGTTGGTAGGCTGGATGCGTTTCCATTAGGCGTTTATAAACGGCTTCGTGGTCACCATCGGCAATAGGATCGTTAATGTCTTTGGTGTACTGGAGGGATTTTGCTTCACGGGCAAGGTTTGCAGGATCTTTATTCTCGCCGACACGTAAAATTTCCCAGTCGTACCCACTGCCTAGTATTTTTTTCAGCAGATAGCTAATTCGTGCTGTCGAATGACTGTACGTCGGTATAACTATCAGGTTGGTCCAGCTGTGACGAATGAGTATATGCATTTTGGCAAACAAGAGATTCCCTACGGTTTCTTGCGACTCTGTTTCAAGATAAATGTGCTCGCGTGGCCCGCCTAATGTCATGAGGTAATCAGCAAATGTCTGTGCTTCGGTTATTTTTGGCCTCTCGGCGGCTTTATGGCTGTGAGAACCGCATGTGATGATGGCTTCTGTATCGTTGTTGGCATACAACCAGGCGGCCTTTTCGAGCCTAACTTTTGCGGTATCCATGAGGCTTCCGTCTGCATTGATGCCTCCGCCCAGTAGGATTATTGCATCATAAGAGGCATTACTCATTGCCTAATCATACCAAACAATAAAGTCTTACCTGTCCTTTAGGTACTTGCTGGCAACACTTAAGGCAAACGAAGGCAGTATGATAAAAACAGTTACGAATAGAAGTCTTATAAGCACTTGGCTGAGAGCGGAATCTGGCTTGTCCGGACCTGAGGCTGTGAGAACAACTAAAATCCCGAGAATCCCGAATATAATCGACGCGTAGATAAATACTCTGGTGGCTATTTTTTGCATAATTTTAGTATACCAAACAAGTCTGCACTGCCTTACATGCCGGTTCGGATTAACTAAGCTGCTTGATAGTAGTTCGTAAGAGTTTGGCCATGGAGCCTTCGTCCATGTGCACTAATTTCGAATATAGCCCCGGGATAAGGCTATTTACCCTTTGCGGAAACTCGCGCATTCCTTTAACCCCACGGCGACTTTCGCGCAGAATGGGCAGTATTTCCGGTTCATGCTTAATGAGGGTTTCAAGTATGGCGGCTGGGACTGCCCCCGGCCCGAAGGTCAGAAATGGCTCGCCATCTTCCCCAAGTGCTTTGTATCTGTATTGGAGCGGGATTATGCTGGTTTTTGCTCCGGCGTAACCAGGCGCGCCCGAAGTGAACGCCCCAATCAGGTCGTGTTGCTGTACGTATAACCCTCTCTCGTATTCAGCATAACCTTCTTCGAGTAAGCGGCCCCTTGCCGGTCCAGTGCCGAATGGTAGCCCGATTAAGAAACCACTTCTGGTCTCGGTTGCCTCTGCTTTTACTTTCTTGAAAATCCATTTGCCCGTTTTCGTCTGCTCTATTCGGACAGGCGCGTCCACATGCGAGCTATGTGCAATTTCATGTATGCCAAAACTTTCTGTAATTCCCGGACTATTTAGGGCTTCCAACTCTGTATGCCGTCTGACAAGCGGGATGCCTATCCTAGGAGCGTAAACTCCTTGAGCGTGCGATGCATCCTTGATCTGCAGAGTCGCCTGTTTGTAATCGCTCTCGCTGAGAAATCGGATGTGCTTATCAGGCGCGCCCATCTCTTCTCGAAATGCATTAATTGCTGAGATATCTATATCTGACGTATCATCGGGCAACGGTTGTATCTCGCCTCGAATACGAGCGGCGTATTCAATGCAATGCTGCTCGTCCGAGGGGTCGGGATTATTTACGATGATTATGCCAGATGCAGTTCTACCAATATGAATAAATGTAGCGATTGGTTCGGTAAGTTCTGGGCCGACTTCATATGTGCTTGACATCGCTATATTATAACATATAAATACGCGCCGAACAATATTTGAGCGAGGGCTATCATTCACGCACGCGGTACGGTTTCTTGTGCTCGTTAGAATGCCTGCGTATTTTGGCTCTGGCTGCTGGGCAGCGCACGTTAATCTGTGCGCCGAGCATGCTCGGGCAACAGACTAACGACCGAACGTTCGAATAACCCGGCACTCAAAGCAATATAAAAAGCCCTTCGAAAGGAGGGCTTTTTATATTGGCTCCGGCTGCTGGGCTCGAACCAGCGACATCCTCGTTAACAGCGAGGCGCTCTACCGCTGAGCTAAGCCGGAATAGCAAAGAACAGAGTGGATTATAACGGAGATAGACGACAATTGCAACGCGCTCTGGGTGCCCGGCGTGCGGCGATTAGAGCGGTGGCAGACTAAAATCTGCAGCGCTGGTGAAGACATCGCTGGTTGTAGATACGCTAACCATAAGCGTGCCATTGGTTGGGCTGGCAATGGAAACGTTCCCGCAAGTTACGGTGTAGGTATTGGCGTCGGTTGGCTGGAATGTACAGGTTAGCACCAGTGAGTCGGCGGTGTATTGGCCGGTCAGCCGTGTCACGGGTTGGTCGTAACCGTTCAGGCGGTTGAGGCGCAGAATGTAAACCCGCGAGTCGGTCGCGTAGTCGTAGTCGACCGGTAGGAGCGAAACGACCATGGTTGGGGTCGGTACCACAGTCAGGGTGATGGTATTTGTGTAAAACGTGGTGCGGTTGGCCTGGGCGGATATTTCGAAGCTGTAGCTGCCTGGCGCCGCAAACTTTGCCACGGTGAGGCTACCTGCCCAGGTAGTCTTGGCTGGGCTGGCGGTAAAATTGAGCTGTAGCCCATTGATAGGGCCGGCGGAAAACGTCGGCATGCTAATCGCCGTATAATCGTCGGCGTTGATCGTCAGGCCATTCAAGGTCTCGCCGGCTTTGATACTGATGGCTGCCGGGCTGATAATGAGGCTTTTGTGACTGGCAATCACTGGTTTGGTAGCAACGGTAGTTTGGGCTGTGCTCCCGCCGGGTGTGTCCGGCGAAAATGTTATGTACTCGTCACCCGCGGTTATGGTCGATGTCTGCGAAGTGTGCGGACTTAGTCCGTAGCCGTTTAGGACGATGAGGCTGCTGATTACCACCGAACAGACCGCCATAATGGCGTTGGGAGTATGCTTGCTACTTCGGACCCACCGCCCGAAGCGTCCAAAAACACGTTTCATGTCTATAATATAACAACAAAATAGATAAAAAGTCAATGATATGACATTGAAAGAGTTTAGCCGCGGCTAGCTTTGACGGCTTCTTGGGCTGCCCTGCCCTCGTCTCGCTTTTTGAGCGTTTGGCGTTTGTCGTATAACTTCTTGCCGCGACCGGCGGAAATGCGAACTTTGATGTAGCGGCCCCGGGTCAAAATCTCCAGCGGCACGATAGTTTTACCCTGTTGTTTGGCCTGCAGCAGTCCGTCGATTTCTTTGCGTTTGACGAGGAGCTTGCGTGCCCGAGTCTGGTCGGTGTCGCTGATCGGGATGCCGTTGGTACCATTGATGGCGGCATTGATCAGGTATAATTCCCCGTCTTTGACCGTGACGTAGGCGCCACGAAGCTGGCCGTGCCCCATACGGAGGGCCTTGGTCTCGGCGCCAGTCAGGCTGATGCCGGCGATCAGGCTGTCGGTGAGCTCGTAATCATGACGGGCCCGACGGTTGCTGATCACTCTGGATGATTGTTGCTTCTTCTTTACCATTTGGGTGTTATCCTGTCCCTATTGTACCGAAGTACGACGATATTGACAAATGGTGTATAATATTCTACAAATCAGTTTTGCTGGAATTCTGATTTGGCGGCGTTCCACAGACTTGGATCGTGTAACACGACCATCCGGTAATACCAGTATTCCCCGCCCCACAGGTAGATCTGGCGCATGCCGGTGGCTTTGGCGAAGTCGACGCGGCCCTGGAACATCGAGGCGTTGAACGATTTATTCTGCTCGGCCAGTGAGGTTTCGGCGACTGTTTGGCGGTTGGGCGGCCAGGCTTCGGCCTGCAATTCGTGGATCATCATATCGCGGCCGGTGAAGATCTTCTGCCAGCCGGCGATGAAACTGTAATACCAGGCCGGCACCGGATAGTCGAAGTAGCCTTTATAAATATTGGTGTTCCAGACCCGGCGGTAGATCGAGGTGGCAAATTCATCCGGTGTCGGCTTGCCGACCGGCCAACCGACCAGGTTATTGCTGCGGGTGATGATCACTGGCCGGCTCGGGTCGAGCTTTTTGACCAGCGCGTATTCGTCAACCAGCCGCTGGCGGTCGAAATTGGTGCAGGTGCCGAAGCCTTGCATGAAGTATTCATTCTCCAGCTGGTAACTCTGCAGTGCCGGCGAGCCCTTGTAGCGCTGGATCACCTGGGTCATGAAGGCTTCCAGCTGTGGTTGCCAGACGCTGACCGGCTCATTGGTAGCCCAAGCTGGCATGTGGCACTCCGGCCAGCGCGGCTGGCGCAGCCCGACGCTGAGCGTGATGGTAGCATGAGCCTTTTCGGCCTTGACGAATTGCCAGTCCAGCAAGCTGAAGTTATACTTCCCCGCCGATGGCTCTAACTGGTCCCAATAGCTGACCAGCCGGAAATTACGCACACCAATGTCGTCTATCAGCGACTGCATCGTGGTCTGCGGGTCGACGCCCAGGCTATCGGCGTAGGCCGGGATAAACGACACGCCCAGCTCCAGCGGCTTCGAAGCTTGGCTGTGGCGGTACCAGGCGCCGATGCCATACATGCCGCCAATAATCACGAGTAATGACAGCACGACAAAAAACAGAATTTGGGCCCAGCACCCCTTGAAATATTTGTTGCGAAGTTTGTTTATTAAGTTGATCATCAGTTTGTAACTGTACAATGAGAATGGTTTAGCATAAAGTTAAGGACTAGTAGTATATCTTATGCAGAAACATAAAACAGCTTTACGAGTTAGTGTTGTAATTCCAGTATATAACGAAGAGGGGTCGATTAGCACCTGTCTGGATGCAATTGCTGCCCAGACGGTGAAGCCGTTCGAAGTTATCGTGATCGATAACAATTCGAGTGATGACACCGCTGCCATTGCCAAAAGCTACTGGTTCGTGAAACTTATCCGTGAGCCCCGCCAGG
Organism: Candidatus Saccharibacteria bacterium UBA5152; assembly: GCA_002413755.1. GTDB lineage: Bacteria > Patescibacteriota > Saccharimonadia > Saccharimonadales > UBA4665 > UBA4665. The sequence goes on from DHXQ01000004.1 coordinate 14,236, forward strand.
GCGTAGTCTATGCCCGCGATACCGGTTTTTCCTACGCCCACGGCGATATTATCGGCCGAATCGATGCCGACACGGTGATGAGCGAAAACTGGGTGGAAACCCTGCTGCAGATCTTTGCCTGTAAATCCGTCGATGCCGTCACTGGGTCGGCGCGTTATTACGACGTGTCTCTCGCACGGCTCGGCAACTGGATCGACCTTGGGCTACGTCGTTATCTGGCTCGCAGGCTGGGCCGGCACGTTGGTCTACAGGGTGCCAATATGGCAATGCGCCGCTCGGTCTGGAATGCTGTCAAAAAACAAGTCTGCAATGTCAAAGGAATTCACGAAGATCTTGACCTCGGCGTGCACACCAGCGAACTGGGTTTCCGAAACGTCTTTGATGAGCGTCTGGTAGTCTCGTTGGGGTTCCGGCAATCCAGATCACCGTTTGTTGATTACTACACATATCTCATGCAAAACCCGCGTACTTACTCGCTACACGGTCTGAACATCCAGCGCCACATGTATCCGGTTATTGCTTTTGCACTGGTGATGTTCTGGCCTATCAAGCTGGCGTACCGTGGTTTTGACCCAAAGAGCGGTCGTTTTTCCTTTGCTCAATTACTTGAAGTTCCTGAGCAGGAACCCCGCGTCAACCCAGCACTCTTCGTCGATTAGGGCGACAGGGGTAGTTTATTGGTCGTTCGAGGTGTAGCCGCCGCCATCGGTTTTGACGGGCGTGCAGTTACCCCAGACGCCTTTGTGGGCATTCTGGGCGGACTTTTGGGCGGCGGCGAAGTCAGCTGATTTGCTGAATGGGAAGTATGGATAATAGAAGCCGTAACCTTCCTGGATCAGCTTCAGGTTGAAGAATGTGCCGTCCGGCAGGTAAACGTAGCGTAGCAGCCGGTTGTAGCGGTCGCGGTTGCTGCTCAGGCTGTCGGCGGCGAGGCGGACCTTCAGGCCGGCAGCGGTCAGGCTGTTCTTGGTGTACGCCGAAGCCGCCGGGCCACCACACTGCACCTTTTTGCGCGGATCGTGCGTTTCGGGGGTGTCAACGCCAACGAAACGGATGGTTTCATTGGTACCGTTCATGTCGACCGTGATGGTGTCGCCGTCGCTAAATTTCACGACGTTGTACAGCCCGGGCTGGTTGGTTTGGGCGGCTTGCTGGGCGCTGGCAAACCAGTCGTGTCCCTGGCCATACCAAATGAAGAGCGAAATGATAGCCACCAATATCGTCGTGGCGGTGGAGGTTTTGCGGCGCCGGCTCACGCCGTTGCCACCTCGTCGCTGGTGGGTGTTCCCGTGTCTACCCGGAGTGCGAGGTCGAGCTTGGCGGTGATATATTCGGGTGTGATCAGGGTTCCATCGAGCAAAATTGGCTGTTCGTCATCGGTGGGCGGTTCAAGGTGGGAAACGATTCGGTCGAAGGTTTCGGGCGTCATGGTATTGTCGTAGCCGTTGCCCTCGGCGTGGTGGTCGGCGGTCGCCCGTTCGCGGGCCAGCTCCGGTGCGACCCGCACCCACAGGAGTTTGATCTGGGCACCGGCTTGGGTAGTGATCTGGCGTAGTTTGTTGCGGTCACTCAGGAAACTAAAATTAGTGTCGAAGACGACATCTTCGCCCCTGCTCAGGATGTCCGCGGTGCGGGTATTGAGAGTCGTGTATAACTGTTCGCTCTCGGTTGGGCTGTGCGTTGGCTGGCCGAACATCACTTGGCGCTCGTGGTCGGCCCAAATGTGGGCCGCGCCGGTCAATTCGTGGATAGTTCGCGAAGTCGTCGTTTTGCCCGAGCCCGGATAGCCCACCAGCAAATACAGAGTTGGTTGTCTCATCTGTGCTGTATTGTACGGCCTAGGTATTTAGAAGTCGATGCCCTTGTTGGCGATAAAGTTATCGTCGAAATGGTGTTTGAGCTTCGTCATATCGGTGGCAATGTCGACTTTGGGTAGCAAATCCTTCGGGAAATCACGGCCGGTCAGACACAGGCTTGTGCCCGGTGCCTTATCGCTGAGGAGTTTTTCGAACTGTTCGCGGCTGATCAGCCCATCGTGGACGGCGTTATTGATCTCGTCGCAGATCACCAAGTCGTACTCGCCGCTGGTAGCACAGCGCAGTGCTTCATCGTAGGTGTCTTTGGCGGCCTGCAGGTGTTGGGATTCGGTGACATGGCTGGCGCTCATGTCGCCGGCCTTGTAAAACCCCTTGCCGCCTTTGTAAAAATATAATTTGTCTTTGTAGATCGGCATAATATCGCGGATGAAGACGTGCTCACCAACACCCCAGTATTTAATAAATTGGATAAACGCCACTCGCCAGCGGTTGCCGAGGGCGCG
>DHXQ01000004.1:16794-29752 GCA_002413755.1 Candidatus Saccharibacteria bacterium UBA5152
ATCACCGATTCTTTGGTTTGGAAATCTTCATAGGCCATATCGTCTCATTCTATCAGGCATTGTGGGCCTGCTGGCTAACTGGCAGCTGAATCAGTATCGGCGTCGGCGTTCTCTTCGCTGTTGACTTCCTGCGCGTTCAGTACCAGGCCAATGTAATGGCTGAGCGTCAGGTGGCGTATATTATCACGTACCCGATTAGCGTTTGAGTTGGCACTTTCAGCTTGACCGTAGCCTTGTTTGGCCGGGGGTGACTTACTGGCCCGAAGCTTGGCGATCAGTCCCCGGCGCTCTGGCAGTGCATCAAGAGAGGCCTCGGTGTCGGAATCGAAGTTTATATCGCGATCGTCACGCTGCCTGAATACTTCAACGATGAGGGCTGCGGCCCGATGTACATTGTCTGGCACCTTGGGGTCGTCTACTTTTGAGAGGTCGTCGGGATTTACGAGGTCTTCTACTGCTTGCAAATACGTGGCCGGGTCAGATGCAATGTTGTCGTGCAACAATCTCAAACGCAGGTTGGCAGGTTCATCAATCGTGAAATCAGGTTTAGGATCGCTGCTACTCGGTGGCATGGCCTCTACCTCTCATTACATACTTACTATCTACTAGTGTGGCAATCTGTCGGCTATCTGTAAAGTAGATTTATATCACGTCTGCTAGACAAGTTTATTGGCGCTGAGGCTAGCGTCAATCTTCGGGCGGTCAAAGCCGACTATGATGGTACCGTCGATGTCGATAACTGGGATGCCCATCTGGCCGGATTTCTCGACGGCTTCAGTGGCGTAGACATGGTGGCTCTCGATGTCGCGGACTTCGTATTTGACACCGAGCTTGTCGAGGTATTGCTTGGCGGCGTGGCAAAAGGCACACCAGTTGGCGCTATAAATGATTGGAGTAATTGTCGTTGTAGTCATATGCTTTATTATACTCCATTGCTATACATTGTAAAGTGTCACATCGACCCTTGTCTCACGAGGGGGAATAATGTTAGAATAGGTTAAATGGTGAAAACTTCCGCAACCAGTCAAACGAAACTGGCTAGCAGCGCTAAGCCTGTGGGTAAGCAGACTTCAAATTCAGAGGCTAGTTCTGGGGCCGACCCCGCTCGCTCGGCATTTACCAGTGCGGCGATTGGTATGAGCTGGCAACTGGCGATCATTGTCTTATTGCCGATCGTGGGTGGCTACAAGCTGGACCAGACAGCTGATTCGTCTCCATTATGGACGCTGATTGGCCTGGTTGTGGCGCTAGCTGGTTCGATATTCGTGATTCGGAAGGCTTTATCCAGCGTCAACAATTTTTCCGCGGCGGCTCCTGGTATGACTGATTCCGACGAGGTAAAGCATGATTAGCACGCTGCTTACTACTTTTGCCGCCGATGGCCCTGAGGTACGCGTCGCTCCATCTGACGTCTTGCAAATCGGCGGCATCACCATTACCAACTCGATTCTCTACGGTTGGATCAGCATGGCGATTATCATTGTGCTGCTGATCGTCGTGGCCCACCGTGTCACCGTCAAGCCGAAGGGCGGCCTGATCCAATTCATCGAAGCTGGCGTCGAGTTTATCACCAAGCTGGTCGAAGGCGTGTTTGACGATAAGTCTAAGGGTACTAAGTACGTGCCGTTCTTTGTGACGTTATTCTTCTTCCTGCTACTCAACAACTGGTTTGGCTTGATTCCCGGTGTCGGTGAAGCCTTCACCTCCGGCGGTAACCCATTGCTGCGGCCATTCACGGCCGATCTGAACGGCACCTTGGCGGCCGGTATTGTCACGATGCTCTTCGTGTATTACTCGTCGATCCGTGAATCGGGCGGTTTTGGTAAGTATCTGCGCCACTTCTTTATTGGTAGCCCGCTCAACCCGCTCTATCTGGTGATTGGCCTGCTGGAAATGCTGACCGACCTGACCCGGCTGTTTAGCCTGTCGCTCCGGCTTTTCCTGAACGTCACTATCGGTGAGATCGTGATTGCCGTCTTTGCTTACCTCGGTCACGCTGTCGCACCATTAACTGCCCTGCCATTTACGCTAATTGAACTCTTCATCGGTGCGCTGCAGGCTTACATTTTCACCGTCCTGAGCCTGATGTACCTGGCCATCGCCGTCAACCATGCGCACGACACATCCGAAGAGCACATGCTTGACCACGACAACTTGACCGAACCCGCTAAGGCTGAAACAATGAAGTTAAGACCGGGAGAAGCCTAGCGTGAAGTGACGTTCTGTTCCACATATACCAGTCAATGTAAGTAAATAATCAGTTTTAAGGAGAAAATATGTTAGCACAATTTGCAGCAGACGCAATCAACACAGGAGTAATCGGCAAAGGTATAATGATCGGTTTCGGCTTCATAGGCCCAGCAATCGGTATCGGTATCATCGGCGGTAACTATCTGCAAGCCGTCGGTCGCAACCCGGAAGCCGCTAAGTTCTTCGGTCAGGCACTGGTCTTTGTGGCTATCGTTGAGCTTTTCGGACTTTTGGCCTTCGCAAGCACGTTTATCGTCAAATAATCGGAATTCTAAATATATATAATGATTCAACTCGTAACACAATTTGCAGCGGCGGAAGCCACCTCGGGTATCGGTGCACTGGGTCTTAACGCGCAGTCGCTGATCATCCAGCTGATCACTTTCATCATGGCTTTTATCGTGCTGCGCCAATTTGCCTTCAAGCCGATTGGTAAGGTGCTACGCGATCGCCGCGATCTGATCGAAAGCGGCGTCAAACTCGGTGAAGATATGCAAAAGGAGCGCGCCGAACTCGATAAAACCATTGCTGCCGAGCTGCACGATGCCCGCCTGAAGGCGGACGGTATCATTGCGGAAGCCAGCGACGCTGGCCGAGCCGCCGTGGCTGAAGCCGAAGAAAAGGCCCGCGGCAAGGCCGAGGGTATCTTGGCTGATGCTAAGGCCCGGGGTGAGCAGGACATCAAGCACATGCGTGGCCAACTTGAGAAAGAACTGGTTGGTTTGGTCTCGGAAGCTACCGAAGCCATCATCGACGAAAAAATCGACGCTACCAAGGATGCTGCATTGATCGATAAGGCTCTGAAGCGCCAAGGCGCTAAACCTCAACACGCTGGGAGCGCTGCGTGAAGCAGCCGCGCCACGAAATCGCTGCCGCCATCGCGCGACGCTCGCTGAGTACTCACAGCGTCAGCGCTGCGAAGGATTTGGGTGATGAAATCGCTGCTTATCTGCTGGCCGAGCGCCGCACTGGCGACCTCGAATCACTGCTGCGTGACATCATCCAGTACCGCGCCGACCACGGCATTGTCGAGGTGATCGCCGTCAGTGCCTTTGCGCTGAGCGACAAGGTACGGGCCGACATCACGGCCGAAGTTCGCAAACTCCAGCCCGATGCCAAGGAGATTATTATCAGCCACCGGCTCGATAGCTCGGTGGTCAGTGGCGTCAGACTGGAATTTGCCAACCAACAACTCGACATGAGCGCCCGAAGTAAACTAAACAAGCTGAAACAACTCACCCAAGCCGGAAGTGCTGGAAAGGAACGATAATGGCCGACCTATCAATCAAAGAATTATCAGATGACATCAGATCGGCGATTGCCGAACTCAAAGCGCGTCCGGAGATCGAAAATGTCGGCGTTGTCACCCGCGTCGGCGATGGTATCGCCTGGGTCTACGGCCTGGCCGGTGCCGGTTTTAACGAAATGCTCGATATCGAAGGCACCAACGGCGAATCGGTCACTGCCTTCGCATTTAACCTTGGCGAAGACGAAATCGGTGCCGTGCTTCTGGGCGACGACACATCAGTCTCGGCCGGTGCCAAGGTCCGCCTGAGTGGTAAAGTCCTCGAAGTCCCCGTTGGCCCTGAACTGGTCGGCCGGGTGGTTGATCCACTGGGGAATGCTCTTGACGGTGGTGAACCAATCAAAACCAAGCTGCGTAGCCGCGTCGAACGCCCTGCCCCTGGTGTCCTGGCCCGTAAATCGGTTCATGAACCACTGATGACCGGTCTGATGGCTATCGACGCCATCGTACCTATCGGTCGTGGCCAGCGCGAGCTGATCATTGGCGACCGCCAAACTGGTAAGACGGCCATCGCTGTCGACACCATGGTCAACCAGGCCAAGCAAAAGACCGGTGTTATCAACGTCTACGTCGCCATCGGCCAGAAATCTTCCAAAGTCGCTGCTCTCCAGGAGCGCCTGAAGCGCGAAGGCGTCATGGACCAGACGATTATCGTCGCTACTTCCCCAGCCGACCCGGCTGCCATGCTTTACCTCGCTCCCTACACCGGTGCCGCTATTGGCGAATATTTCCGCGACAACAAACAGCACGCCCTGATCATTTATGATGATTTAACCAAGCACGCCCAGGCCTACCGCCAAATGTCCCTGCTTCTGCGCCGCCCACCGGGCCGCGAAGCTTACCCCGGTGATGTCTTCTACTTGCACTCCCGTTTGCTGGAGCGCGCTGCCAAACTCAGCGACGACCTCGGTGCCGGCTCATTAACTGCCCTGCCAATCATCGAAACCCAGGCCGGCGATATCTCGGCCTACATTCCAACCAATGTCATTTCGATTACCGATGGTCAGATCTTCCTGGAAACCAACCTGTTCTACCAGGGTATTCGCCCGGCTATTTCCGTCGGTTTGTCAGTTTCCCGCGTCGGTGGTGCTGCTCAGAGCAAGGCCATCAAGGCCGCCGGTGGTGGACTCAAGCTGAGCCTGGCCCAGTTCCGTGAACTTGCCGCTTTCTCACAATTCTCAACCGATCTTGACGCTGAAACCCGCCAAACCATCGAACGTGGCCAGCGCCTGACCGAGTTGCTCAAGCAGCCGCAGTTTGCGCCGTATTCGATCTGGGAAATGTACAGTTCTCTGCTATCCGCCACCAGCGGTTGCTTCGACAAAATCCCGATCGACAAGGTCAAAGTCGCCGAAGAAGCCCTGCACCGTGAGCTCAAGAGCAAGCACGCCAAATTAGTGGAAACCACCAACACTGGTGACAAAGTATCCGACGAAGACCAAGCGACGATCATCAAGGTTGCCAAATCCGTGGCTGAAACATACGAAACTAAGGAAGCAAAGTAGGCGTACATGGCCAGCACGATTGTCCTCAAAGGACGCATCAAGTCCATCAAAGGCACCCGCCAGATTACTAAGGCGATGCAGCTGGTGAGCGCCAGTAAGATGCGCCGTGCCCAGGAGTATGCCTTCCGGTCGCGGGCTTACCGCGATATGGCCTACGATTTGTTGCGGCGTTTGAATGCCACTCGTGAAGTCGAGAGCCAACCGCTCTTCAAAGTTCGGCCAGTCGATTCCCGCCTGTACATCGTAGTTACCAGCAATAGCGGCCTGGCCGGTGCATACAACGCCAATGTCCTGAAGCTGCTGGCGCAAGACCTGCGTGAAGACCGTGCCAATAAGGCTACCAGCAAAGTCATCGTTATCGGTGCTCGCGGTGTACAATTTGTCCGCCGTCTGAAAGATGTCGAACTAGTCGCCTACTACTCAGCGTTTGACGATGAGCCCACAGCCAATGATGTGCGCCCAATCCTCAACACGCTCATGCAACTCTACAGCGACGAAAGCGTCGATGAAGTCCGCCTGATCTACACCTTATTCAAGTCAAACATCAATCAGGTTGCCCAATCGACGCAGCTCCTGCCGGCTTCACTCGACGAAATCAGCGGCGATAAAGCAGCACCCGCTGGCACGAAACTGATTAGTAACTTTGAGCCTGATGTTGAAACGGTTGTGACGCAAGTTGCTACCCGGTTGGTCGAAGCCCAGCTGTGGCAAGCCGTCCTGGAAAGCAAAGCCAGCGAACACTCGATGCGCATGCTGGCCATGAAAAACGCCACCGACAACGCCAAAGATCTGATCGATGACTACACTCTAGAACTTAACACGGCTCGCCAGGCATCGATCACCCAAGAATTGGCCGAGATTACTGGTGGAGCGGAGGCACTCAATGGGTAGTCCCGAAACGGCCGGCGCAGTCCGCATGAAGCGAACGCATAGCCGGATTGTCAGAGATGCGATTGCCGAAAATCAAGCAGCGATTAGAGATCATAGAAACAAATTAGATACAACGAGGAGCGAAACGATGGAAACGGCAATAGACGAGAATGAAGTAGTCGTAGACGACACAGCGGCTACAACACCGGAAACCGGACAGGATCAGTCTAAGACCAAACGGGATTTGGACACGGTTCAGGAAGTTCGTCTTTACAAACCTGATCTGTTCCCACGGATTGGCGGCCCACTACTAGATCGAGAGACAACATTTATAGGATTCTTAGGAGAAGACTAATGGCAACAGACGCAACAAAACATAAGACCGGTAAGATCACCGCCATCGTCGGTGTGGTGATTGATATCGAGTTCGGAACTGGCAATCTGCCAGCAATCTATAACGCCCTGCACGTCACCAATGGCGATCAGGAATTAACATTGGAAGTTGCCCAGCACCTCAGCGAATCAAGCGTCCGCGCCATCTCGCTCGGTTCAACCGATGGCTTGGCTCGCGGCACGACTGTCACCGACACCGGCGCACCAATCAGCGTCCCGATCGGTGACGCGACGCTTGGCCGTATGTTCAACGTCACCGGCGAACCGATCGACGGTAAAGGCGGCACGTTCAAAGAAACTGCGCCAATTCACCGCGCACCGCCGCCACTAGTCGACCAGTCTGGCCGCGTCGAAATCCTGGAAACCGGCATCAAAGTTATCGACCTGATTGCGCCTATCACCAAGGGTGGTAAGGTCGGTTTGTTCGGTGGTGCCGGCGTTGGTAAGACCGTCCTGATCCAGGAGCTGATCAATAACATCGCCAAATTCCATGCTGGTTATTCAGTGTTTGCAGGTGTTGGTGAGCGTACCCGTGAAGGTAACGACCTGTACCACGAAATGCAGGAATCGGGCGTCATCAAAAACACCTCGCTCGTCTTCGGACAGATGAATGAGCCGCCAGGCGCCCGCCTGCGCGTTGCCCTCTCCGGCCTGACGATTGCCGAAGGCTTCCGTGATAAAGGCAACGATGTACTGCTCTTTATCGATAACATTTTCCGTTACACCCAGGCCGGTGCTGAAGTTTCGGCCTTGCTCGGTCGCCTGCCATCTGCTGTCGGTTACCAGCCAAACTTAGCCCAGGAAATGGGTACACTCCAGGAGCGGATTACATCAACCAAAGAAGGTTCGATTACGTCAGTTCAGGCCGTGTATGTGCCCGCTGACGACTTTACCGACCCAGCTCCAGCGACGACTTTCGCCCACCTTGATTCGACGATTGTGTTGAGCCGGGCACTGACCGAAATCGGTATCTATCCAGCCGTTGATCCGCTCGATTCTAATTCGACGATCCTTGACCCGGAAATTGTTGGCGAAGACCACTACAATGTGGCCCGCGAAGTCCAGCGCATTCTGCAGCGTTACAAGGACCTCCAGGACATTATTGCCATTCTTGGCATGGAAGAACTGTCCGACGAGGATAAAACGACTGTGGCCCGCGCACGGCGCTTGCAGCGCTTCATGAGCCAGCCATTTTTTGTGGCTGAGCAGTTTACCAACAACCCAGGTCAATACGTCAAACTGACTGACACCATCCAGGGCTGCAAAGAAATCCTGGAAGGCAAACACGATCAAGTCCCAGAAACCGCCTTTTACCTCAAAGGCAGCATTAGTGACGTCGTTGCCGCTGCTAAACCGAAGGACGACAAAAAAGAACCTGCCAAGATGGGAGCTAAGTAATCATGGCTTGGCCAGTGTCGCCAACGGCTATTGATCAAATTCCACACCCGGAAGACTATGATATTGGGTTAGTTGGTGTTGTTGAATTGATTACTCCCGGAGTTGCGGCAATGCTTTGTAAATATGTCACCGAGTACCGTGAGTCGCTAGAAGAGTTAACTCAGGGCGATCCAACAAAGGAGCAGGCGCTTGGCCAACACCTTATTCATTTATCATATCTCGCAGCATCTGTAGCTCCATTAGCTGAGATCAAGAACAAGCTTTCCCATGAATCAGGAGTTCCACATTAATGTTTAGATTTAAACTCGTCAGCCTCAGCGGCGTCCAATTTGATGACGAAGCGTATGAAGTTTTGCTACCCACATTGGAAGGTGAAATCGGCGTTTTGCAAGACCATATGCCGCTCGTCAGCGTTGCCAAAACTGGTGTGATTATGGTGCGCCGCAATCCTAAAGATTCAGATGCCAACCGCGAATTCTTTGCGACAAATGGCGGCGTCATTGAAGTCGTTGACGGCGAGCTGCATGTGCTGGTTGACGAGGCCGATCACGCCGATGATATCAACGAAGCCGAAGCCCAGGCGGCTTACGACCGCGCCCAACAAATGAAGGCTGAAGCCGGCGATGAAGTCAGCCTGGAGCACGCCCAACAACTGGTTGATCGCCACGCAGTACGGCTGCAAGTTAGCTCGCTGAAACGTCATCGCCAGAACCGTAATTAAGTACCGCAAAGCTTAACCCCTTTAGCTAGCCTTGCAAATCTATTGTTAACGCTATATTCTGGGATTATCAACTAAGGAGGAATCCATTCATGTTCAAGAGAAATAATCTGGCCATGTTGGTCGCTGAGTTTCTCGGTACGGGCGTACTAACACTCGTCGTACTGAGTGTGCAGCGTTCACAACTTGGCTTGGCATTCTTTGTGGCGATTGCCGCAGGTTTGGCAATCACCGGACTGACTTTCGTTTTCGGACGAGCATCGGTCGCGCACTTTAACCCAGCCATTACATTGGCCTTCTGGACCGCACGCCGGATGAAGACAGTCAAAGCACTGCTCTTTGTAATCTTTCAGGTACTTGGTGCCTGGGCTGCCTACGCGTTGTATCACTACTTTGTGAACACCAACGTCCAGGAAATTACTCAGGCGTTTAGCGGCCGCGTAATGGTTGCCGAAGCTATCGGTACCATGATCTTTGCAATGGCATGTGCCGCTGCGGCTTACCACCAATTCGATAACTCACGCGCTGCTGTTGTCAGCGGTATCGGCTTTATGCTGGCTATCGTTGTCGCTTCTGGTGCATCAGTTGGAATTGCTAACCCAGCCGTCGCGCTTGGTGTCCGCGCTTGGGAAGTCTTCGGCTCGCAAGGCTGGGGTAACTTCGTACTCGGCCCTGTGCTTGGTGCCATCATTGGTATCAACTTGTACGGTTTGCTGTTTGCTAACCCAGACCGCCCGTTCAGCGTCTTTAAACGCCGCGCCGCTGCTACCAGCGTCTCGTCAAAGTCTTCGGTCGTCGATGATGATTTAGATGACGATGATGATGTTGAGCCAATCGACATCGACAAAGCTGTCAACAAAAACGCTAAAGCCGGCAGGGGCAATGTCGCTCCCCGCAGCAGCGTGACTGTGACCAAGTCAAAGAAGTCTGCAGTTAAGAAAGTTGCAACTAAAAAGGCAGCTCCCAAGAAAAAGCGTTAAGCTTTTCTAGACCGCAAAAGCGACCAGCTCAGGCTGGTCGCTTTTAATTACCACTCAGTAAATCATCCTCAAATTGACGTATGCCGGCAACTGACGCCGGGTACTGGTCAGTTGTCGGGAAATCAAAGGCGTGCACGCGCTGCCAGATCACGGCGAGCAGTGCTCGTACTCGCTCCAGCTCCTTGGTGTTGAACTCCAGTGATAAGTAACGTACTTTGCCGTCGTCGTCTGGTTCGACGAACTCCAGGCGCCCACTAGTAACCGTGTAGTCACGGTAGGTTTTGGAACCTTCGATCAGAAGTTTGTAGAGGTACAGTTGGAGCTGGTATTTGTGCAGCTTGGAATCATTTTTCCAGCTGCTGTAGCTTTTGCCAGTTTTATAATCGATGACGGTGATGGTTTTATTTCTGGTATCGATTTCCATGCGGTCGATTCGACCGGCCATATGGGCTTCGCCACTGAACACACCCTCGCCGCGGAAGCTCTTCTCGACCACAGCATCGGGTGTGAATATACTGCCCCGCTGTTCCATAAATAAGCTGAGTGCCTCGCGGCCGCGTTCGATCTCCAGCTTGGTGCGCGGTTCGGTCAATTTCTTGGCCCGGATTTGTTTTTCGAAATGTTCGATAACGCTGGCAGTGGTCGGCGCGAAACCGTGCTCGCTGGTCTGATGCTGGTACCACTCCAGCGTCTCATGGACGGCTGTGCCGAACTGACTGTCCGGCGTCGGTGCACTTGGAAATCGCAGAATTTTATCAAAGAAAAATCGTTGCGGGCCGGCATATTCAATATCGATGTAGCTGATAACGTCAGTCGGGCTGATCTGGTATCGCTCCAGCCGGCCTGACAGCAGACTGGACAGGTCAACCGACTGTAAACCACCAATGTGCCGGGTACGCCAGTCCAGCGCCAGCAGCGCGGCTGCAGGCGGCTCAGAATCGTCAGTCGCCACCAGCTGCTGGGCTTCGGGCAATATCATCGTACGGAATGAGCCGTCATCTTGCTGGGTTTCGTTGAAATATTTCAACCGCGTGGTAGCCTTACCGCTAAACTTCCGCGTCGGGCTGGTCATATATAACCCAATCTTCGCGCGGGTAATGGCCACAAACAATATACGTAACCGCTCGTCGTCAGTGGCGCCGGCATGGCGGATGGGGTGCAAGTTGGCTGGCAGTGTCAGTTTGTTGCTATTCCCGCGCGAACTGCTGCCCCAGACATCGTCCAGGCAGCCCGGCAAGAAGACATGTTGGTATTCCAGACCCTTGGCCTTGAAGACCGTCATCAATTGCACCGAATTGGCACTCTGGGCGTACGGACTGGTGTTGAGCATTGGTTGCTCGGCGACTTCATACATAGAAATAAAGCGGATGAAGTCGCCGAGCGTGAGCGCGCTATCGGCCCGGTCTTGAAACTCACGTAATTTTGCACGCAGTACCGTCAGGTGCGACAGGGTTTCGTAGAATAATTCCGGGCTGTAATGCTGCATATCAGCTGAGGTGTAATAGGCGCGCAGTGGCGAGCTGACGACCTCGTCATCCTGACGGCCGCTATGGGTTTGCAGAGCCACGGACCCCATCAAATAATCGAGCATCGTTTCCAAATTCTCAGTTGCAACTTTGGCTGCGGCTGTCAGGATGACTTCAGCGGCATTATGCAGCTTGGAATCAGTGCTGTTCAGCAGTGCCTGGCTCCAGGATTGCGGGCCAGCGGTGTGCCCGCCGCCTGGCTGGCGGGTATCACTCACCTGCCAGGAGATCTGCCAGATGGTAGCGGTGGGGATTTGCCAGAAATCGTAGCTGAGTACTTGCGGCCACAGAGCATTAGCTCTGCCCTGCTCGTTGGCGGCAACTGCCAGTACCAGCTGGCTCATGGTGATCAGCTGTCGTACGACGAGGGAGTCCAGAATGTTCTCGCGCTTTTCGTAGCGGACTGGAATATTGAGGTCATTCAGATACGGCACAAATGATTCAATCAGCTTGTGTTTGGGTGCTAAAATCGCAATCTCACTGGGCTCGGTGCCGGTGTCGATGAGGCGTCTGATCTCGCCAGCAATCCAGGCGCGCTCAGCAATATCACTCTGGAACTCGCGGCGTTCGATGTGTGAATTTTTTATGCTGTGATTAGCGGCCGTCAGGATCTTGGTCATGCCTTCGAAGCTGTCTTCCAGCCGTTCCGTTATCTGGATGGCCACGTTGCTGGCAATTTCCAGGACTCCGGCATCGGAGCGGTAGTTCTCAGATAAATTGACGACCGTTGTATCCTTGAACATTTCATAAAATTCAACCATGTTGGAATACTGCGCACCCTGGAAGGCGTAAATTGCCTGGTCGTCGTCACCAACCGCCAGCACGTTTGGCCGGCCTTCATTGACTGGATTGTTGGTCAGCAGTTTGATCAGTTTGAGCTGGGCGGCATTAGTGTCCTGGAATTCATCGAGCAGGATGTAGAAATATCTTTCCTGCAGGCTATAGCGCAGGTCAGCGTGCGTCTCCAGCGCCCGGATGCTACGTAGGATCATGTCGTCAAAGTCGTATAAGCCTTTCGCTTCGAGCGCCACTTGGTAGCTATCCAGAGCGTCAGCGAGCGCATTGATGCGGCGGTTTTCCAGTTCGCCGGCAATGATAAATTGATTATCAGCGTCCTTGGCGAGCCAAGTGTTTTTCCAGCTGGTCAGTGGCTTGGTTTTACCGATGTCGGTAGCCTCTTCGAAAGCCGTTTTGAGCTTTGACAAACACAGAGCGGCCAGTGGTTCGAATTGCTTGGCGATGGATTGAGCGGGTATCAGCGGCGTTAGTTGAACCAGGGTTTGTTCAAAATACGGGACGGCCTTGTCGAGCTTGCTGGGCATTTTATTGAAGTCTGCAAAAATCGTTCGCAAGCAAGCATTGGCGGCAGTAATAAATTCCAGGTTCTGAGCGCCCAGCGCCCGCAAATCGTCGCTTGATAATAGCGCCCGCTTGACTTCGCTGAGCGTGCTCATCAGGTCGCCGATGTGGTGTCGGGTCTGGCGCAACGGGTTCTTGAAACTCATGGCTTCAACGATTTCCAGTAGTACCTGGCGTTTGCTCAGGTCATCGATCGGACTCTGCAGCCGCGTTTCCCAGAAGTATTCGGGATAGCGCATGATCAGGTCGCTGCCGAAGGCGTGATACGTACTGATCGTGACGTCGTAAGCGCCCTGGCCGATGAAGCGCGTCAGGCGTTCGCGCATATTGGCGGCGCCACTTTCGGTGAAGGTCAGGCATAAGACATTCTGCGCCGGTGTATCGGTCTTTTGTAGAATATTGGCAACGCGGGCGCTCAGCAGCTGGGTTTTACCAGTGCCCGGACCGGCAATCACCAGCAATGGGCCATCGGTGGTGTCGACGGCTTGCTTTTGAGCAGTATTCAATTTGGCGTAGGCATCAGTGTAAGCACTCATTGCCTATGTATTATAGGCTAAGCTGGCGGGTTCGTGGGCTTACTTGTCGACCATTTCGCGATGTTCAGCCTTGTTGCAGACAGCGCAGGCTTCTTCTTCCTCGAAGCCGCTCAGCCA
>DHXQ01000004.1:30017-36451 GCA_002413755.1 Candidatus Saccharibacteria bacterium UBA5152
GGACTTTGTCCCACAGGACGGTAGCCCAGCGTTCGCCGACGGGTATGATGGTGATCGGCTTGACGATGCGGTAGCTCTTCGGTTCTTTGTTTTCCAGACGCCTTGCGATGACGTGCGCGACGTACTCGCCGTCGTGCATAGCAGTTTGGGCCATGCCGCTGTACGGCGTATTGGCATTGTCACCAATCACGAAGATATTATCTTCGGCTTCCAGGTAGAGGTTGGTGGCGACTTTGCCGCGCGGGGTGAGCATGAAGGCGTTATTCTTGAAGAACGGGTGGTTAGTGACACCGGCTGTCCATAGCACAGTGTGGCTTTTGATCGGCTTGCCGTTGACGGTCAAATCCTGGGCTGTAACACCTTGGACAGCACTTTTGACGTACAATTTGACGCCGTGGCGGCGCAAGTGGGTCGCTACCTTGCGCGAGGTGCCCTTTGGCATACGTGGTAGCAAGCGCGGGGCGGCTTCGATCAGGTCGATGTGGACGGCTTTGTGCCTGACACCGTGGTTATTCATGATCTCGCGCAAGTAGTCAGGCAGTGCCCCAGCCAGTTCGATACCGGTTGGCCCAGCGCCGACAATGACGTAGTTCAGGTCCGGACGGCGGTCGTCTTCGATCTGCTCGTGCAGGTGCTGTTTGAAGCGCTTGATGGCATCAAAAGATTTGATACTGTAGGAGAACTCTTCCATGCCGGCAATGCCGAAG
Source organism: Candidatus Saccharibacteria bacterium UBA5152 (assembly GCA_002413755.1). Taxonomy (GTDB): domain Bacteria; phylum Patescibacteriota; class Saccharimonadia; order Saccharimonadales; family UBA4665; genus UBA4665. The sequence continues at coordinate 30,725 of DHXQ01000004.1, forward strand.
TAGTTGGTGACCACGCCAAGCCCGAGTATCAGCGTGTCGTAGCTCAAGACTTCGCCGCCTGTCAGGGCCAGCGTCTTGGCCTTGCGGTCGATGGTTTCGGCCGTGCCTTGGACGACTTTGACAGGCGTATCGCTAAGAATTGTTTTCAGCGGAATACTGGACCCAGCCACTGCGCCACCCGTTGCGGTGCGGTATAAGGCAGGATAATAGCGAAAAGTTGTTTGGTCAGAGACCAGTGTAATGTCGAGTTTCTTGCTGATGTCGTCATTGCCGAGTTCCAGCGCTGCCTTAATGCCGCCAAAACCACCACCCACGATCAGAATCTTTTGCTTGCTCATGCCGCTCATTGTAAAGAAGACATAAGCGGTACGCAAGTTAACTGTAATTCTTTGCACCGTTTCTCCGGCAACTGTACAATGCTTCCATGAACTTAGATGACCTTATACAACGCGCTATCGAGATCAACAACAAATATGATGAGTTGAATGTTCTCCAAAACATCGGACCGTGGAACGAGCAACAACTTATGGCTGGCTTTGTTGGTGACGTCGGCGACTTGTCGAAGATCATTATGGCCAAATCTGGTCTGCGAGCCATCGACGATGTTGACTCCAAACTGGCCCACGAGCTTGCCGATTGCCTGTGGTCGGTGCTGGTCTTATCTAAAAAATATCAGGTTAACCTTGAAAATGAATTCGTAGCTGTTATGGACAGTCTCGAAGCGAAGATTACGCAGAAACAGCAGACGCTAACTCGCGGTTGAGCCTGACTGCCCGGAATCCATTCGCCCATAGCGAGTGCATTGTACCTGGGAAGTCTCGTACGATATTCCCGGTTGCCGTCTCTGAATTGACTGGTGTGCCTTCTGAAGTCCAGCGGTCCGACTCGACGACGACGTTGGTTTCGCCGTCTGGGTGAATGTGGAAATACCGGCCGATACTGTCTTTTACTTTTTGGCCTTGGATGTGGGGGAATAGTGGGTTCTGATCATGAACTCGTGCCATTGTTTGATCGAATTCATCCCCTGAGATGAGCCAGTCTCCAGCGATCGTTTGGTCCTGACGCGGGCCGATCGGGTTACACTGGTACAATTTCCAGCGCAGCGCTGCCGGATCAATACCGGAGTTTATAAGCAGGCCGCCAATACGGTGGACGCTATCAACATTGGGCCGGCCAACAACGGTTCGGACAGTCAATTCGATGTCCGGGTATATCGTCTGGACAAGTTTTATCGACTCAAGAACTTTCTTGAAGTGAGGAGATCTATTGCCTAGGGGGCGCCGCATAGAGTCGTTGGTCTCGCGGTCGGCACCGTCGAGCGGTAAACCGACATCGTTAATAAATGGCAGCACGCCTGCGTGTCGGGCTGGCAGTAATATGCCATTCGTTGATAACGTATTTCGGAAGCCTAATTCTTTGGCGGCGCGCACCAGCATTGGCAATTCTTTTTTCATGAGCGTCTCGCCGCCCGTAAATACAATATTCTCAGTACCGACAGCGCGTAAGTCGCCCATGACGCCGACCCATTCATCCCCAGTGACAGTCTCCAGGCTTTTCTCGTGCACCGGACCCCAGCACCAGGCACAATTAAGATTACAAACGCCATTGACGTTTAAGTCGACAGTTTTGGGGGCTGCAAAGTCAGGGGCAATCTCGGCCAGTGTGGTCCACTGTGCAGCATCAACTGGGCCGCTATCCTGTGGGCAATACGAAGCTAACATATCGATAGTATCTGCGGAATTTGACATCTCTATAACTTTCTTAAATTGAATAATACCATATTATTGTTCTATTTCATTCTTTTGTTTATTTTATGAGCAACTTGGGTTTGTACGTACGCTTTTACCTAGTAATTGCACTTCAATGCCAAATCGGTTAAGCTTACAACAAGTGATAATGTAAAAAATAGAGAGACTTATGGACGACATTAAGAAGAAGCTGACGGACCTTGGTTTTAAGGGTGAAATGGATGATGCAACTGAGACACGCGACCTCTACAGCCACGACGCTTCGATGTTTGAATTAGTGCCTGAACTGGTTGTCTTCCCGAAGGACGCCAAAGATGTCGAAACTCTGGTCGGCATGGTTAGTACCAACAAGGTTAACAAGCCCGAGCTGTCGCTGACGGCCCGCAGTGCCGGCACCGACATGTCCGGTGGTGCTATCAACGAATCAATCATCGTCGATTTCAAGAAGTACTTCACGACGATCGGTGCAGTCACCGACACTTCCGCGAAGGCTCAGCCCGGTGTCTTTTACCGCGATTTTGAGAAAGAAACTCTCAAGCACAACGCCCTGATGCCCTCCTATCCCGCATCCCGCGAGCTGTGTACCATCGGTGGCATGGTCAACAACAACTCCGGTGGCGAAAAGTCGCTGGAGTACGGCAAAACCCAATTATTCCTCAACAGTATCAAAGTCGTATTTGCCGACGGCGTGGAGCGCGAGGTTAAACCGCTGACCAAGGCCGGACTGGACGCCAAGATTTCTCAAAAAGATTTTGAGGGCGAAGTCTACCGCGAGCTCTTCCAGCTGATCGACGGTAATTATGACAAGATCAAAGCCGCCAAGCCGCACGTTAGCAAAAACTCCACCGGCTACAATCTGTGGGACGTTTGGGACCGCGAAACCGGTGTCTTCGACCTGACGCAGCTGATCTGCGGCGCCCAAGGTACCGTCGGCTTCGTGACCGACATCGACTTCAAGCTGGTGCCACACAAACCGCACTCCGGCCTGCTGGTTCTTTTCATGAAAGACATCGACAAGCTGGGTGAAGTCATCAACGTCGTGATGAGCCACAAGCCAGCCACCTTCGAATCATTCGACGACGCCACACTGCTACTCAGCATTAAATTCATGCCGTACTTCTACAAGATGCTCGGAGTTAAGAAATTTATTCACCTGCTGATCGGCCTGATTCCCGATGGTGCCCAATTACTGCGTGGTATTCCGAAGTTGGTCATGATGGTCGAATTTAACGGCGAAACCGAAGACGAAGTCCGTGCCAAGATCAAAGCCCTGCACAAAGAACTCGGCATGAAGCGCACCTACTTCGAAATCAACGGTTTCGAAGAAGACGACAGTGAACTGAAGAGCGAAAAGTTCTGGATCATGCGCCGCCAAAGCTTCCAGCTCCTCCGCAGCAAGGTCAAAGACAAACACACTGCGCCGTTTATTGATGACCTCGTCGTCAACCCGCCCTACCTGCCGGAATTCCTGCCGCAACTGCGCAAGATTATCAAGAAGTACAAATTGTTCGCGACCATTGCCGGCCACATGGGTGACGGTAACTTCCACATCATTCCGCTGATGAAGCTCGAAGACCAATCGGAGCGCGCCAAGCTATTGCCCGCCATGAAAGAAGTCGACGAACTTGTCCTGAAATACAAGGGCTCACTCTCGGGCGAACACAACGACGGCTTGGTCCGCGGCCCCTGGCTTGAGCAAATGTATGGCAAAGAAGTCCTCGGCCTCTTCAAACAAGCCAAGCACATCATGGACCCCGAAAACATATTCAACCCCAAGAAAAAAGCCGACGCCGACTGGGACTACAGCTTCAGCCACATCCGCGACCACTTCTAGACTCCTCTATTGTTAACGCCCACAGACGTGTATACTCTTCGCATATAAGCGAGGAGCACGTATGAGCGAGAATCGAGCTGATGCAGTCGATGTAGAGGCAGTATTGGCTGAAAATGTGAGAGCTATGCAGACAGCAGATGCCGATCTTGCAGCGAGACGAATTCATACTATGAATTCCGTCGCCGATGCCCTAGTGGCAAATGGGCCTACGCCCCAATCTCTGGCCGCTTTTTTATATGCTATGGATGGTGAACGCTACGTCCATGAGCCTGCCATTGCGAGTCCCGCCCAGCAAAGATATGAGCGCGTAGCTACGCTGTTCAATATTGCGAGAATAGACCGGATATTTGCCGCATTACATCAGGATGCGATTTTAGAAGGTGCTCCCTACGAGGTTCACAGTTATTCAAGAGAGAGTTTCGATGAATTCATGCGCCATAGATCTTACGGCGGCGATTTTAGTGCAGCTACCTACGATGTTTCCGACGACGGACGAGATTCATACCTGGGCCAAATAATTGTGCCGGTCCGCTCGATTATTGACTTCGATCGTCTTACCAGAGAGCAAGTCGAATCTGCTCCGGTTCATCCTGCAAATTTTGTGGCGCTAAAAGTGACGCGCTCGAAAGACGAACGAGAAGCTATCGTAGCATCTGAAGCATCGGTTGCCTTTGGCGTGGATATCGCCGAGTGGTGCAGCCAACACCATGTCAGCATCTATGGAGCTGAACTACTGAAAGTATCGGCAGCCCAGGACCGCTTGCTAGAAGACTAGCTAGGCAGGATGACGCTAGCCTGCGTGCCGCTACCTGCGGTACTGCTGATGATGATTTCGCCGTCGTGCAGATCGGCAATCAACTTAGCGAGCGACAATCCGAGGCCGTAACCTTGCGTCTTGGTGCCGTCGGCGCTGTGGCCGCGGGCGATGTCGGCTCGATAAAATCTATCAAATATATGCGGAATATCAGCCGCTGGTATACCACGGCCGGCATCCTGGATATCAATGGTCGTTCGGCCGCGGGTTTTGGTCAGGTTGACAGTGACTTTCGACCCATCGGGACTGTATTTGATGGCGTTCTCGAGCAATATGACGAACAGCTGGGTCAGCGCTGTGCGATCACCGCGCACCAGGCTGCTGTCGATCTTGGGGGTAATTTTGATCTTCTTGGCAGTTGCTAACTTGCTAACCGTGTTGGCGGCGTCGGCCAGAATCTCCTGGAGGTCAAGCTTGATAAAGACCGTACGCAGCTTATTGGCTTCCATGCTACTGAGCAGCAATAGATTATTGATGAGTGTTTCCATATGCTCGACTTCTTCGAGGTTGCTGGTCAGCGTGGCGCGCAGTTCTTTGGCTGAAGTCTTGGGATTGAAGAGTGTGACCTCGGTTTCCATCTTGAGTGCCGTCAATGGGGTGCGCAGCTCGTGACTGACATCGGCTGTGAAGCGTTTTTGCTGTTCGTGCGCTTGTTCGATCGGGCGCAGCGTTCGCCGTGCCAGGATATTGCAGGCGATCGCCGTGATGACCAGGACCATCAGATTGAGATAGACCAGCTCGGTCAGGATATGTTGGCTGCGCGAGGTCAGCTCCGTGGCTGGGTTGCCGGGCGAACGCAGGCCAAATGGCTTATACTCATCGATCCAGCGGGTGTATTGGTTGTAGATACCAGTGTGCAGCTCGTTGATGGCCAAATGATACAGCACAATACTGAATACGATACAGATAGCCATGACGATAATAACGTAGGCCGCTGTGAGCTTAAAAACGACTGAGCGAAACATGGCTTGCATACCCTAGACTCCTTTGATATCGCTCGAGGTGCCGAGGATGTAGCCGAAGCCGCGCCGGGTGTGGATCAGTGGCGTTTCCTTCGGAAACGCCCGGTCAATCTTGGTACGCAGATAACCGATGTAGACCTCGACCGTATTTGGTAAAATGTCAGCGTCTTCGTTCCAAATATGGGCGATCAGTGAATCTTTGGTAATCACCTGCCCGGCGTGGTGCATGAAGTATTCCAGCAGCAGGAATTCCTTGTGCGACAGCTTGATGGGCACGCCGGCCCGCTCGACGGCAAATCCAACCGGATCGAACAGCAGATTGTCCACCTTCAGAATCGTGCCGGTGCTGGCTTTGGGCCGGCGCAGCAG
>DHXQ01000004.1:36631-40042 GCA_002413755.1 Candidatus Saccharibacteria bacterium UBA5152
CCGATGGTGCCGCGGGCGGTCAACATCAGGATGGGGGTATGGACGCCATCGGCGCGCAGCTTGGCGGTCATGGCGACGCCGTCCATGCCGGGCAGCATACGATCGAGTACTATGAGGTCATAATCAGCGTCCGAGGCGTAGGCGTAGCCAGTGTCACCGTCATGGACGGCGTCGACGGCGTGGCCATTCAGTTCCAGTCCGCGTTTAACCGCGCTGGCAATCTTGACTTCATCTTCAACTACTAATATTCGCATTGTGTTAATTATATCGCGTAATGGTGAAAAATAGCTGTAAGAGGGGTAGCGATTACATTGTGGGGGCGATCTGGTGGCGTCTAACTTGGAGAAGCCAAATCCCTAAATCCCATTTGTAACCTGAAAGTTACTTCATGTCCCCTGTTATAATGTGAACTTCTGGTTACATTTCGAAAATGGCAAAAGGGCATGTACAACAAACAAGTAAGACCTGTCAGGATAGGAACTATTTCTTCTCACTTATAGAGCGTGTCGCAGACAGGTAGTTATTAGCGTGCAGACCAAACACCAGCAGCGCCAGTAGTGCCATGAAGATGATGTAGATGCTGCGGTCGAGAATATTGGCTGCAATGATCTGTGAATTGGTGATGTGGTGCAGGTGCTGGGTAAAGACGATAAAGGCTTCGCGAAACCCAATCGCCCCGGGGGTGATCGAGACAAAGAGCGCGGAGTTGGCCGCACCGGTGTAGATCAGGGTTGGTATGGCCGCCACCTTGTCGCCGACGGCGTTGAGCTCGATGTAGTAGATGACAGCTACGGTACAAACCTGGGCCAGAGTTGCCACCGCCAATTGACCGACGGATTGCAATTTCAGACTATGGAACTTGGCAGGAACCAGCTGCAGGACACGAGGGTTTTTGAGTAAGAGCGGCGACAAACCGACTGCCAGTACGACGAGCAATAAGGCCCAGACACCGATCAGGTAGGTGCCGATGAATAACAGGCTGAACAGCGCAAAAAACCCATAATACAGTAGCGTCGCCACGGCATATTGCTTGAGGTTGGCATTGTGCTTGCGCTTGAGATAGGCGGCACGAAAGGCCGGGCCGCTCTGCAATGGGCCGAAGAAGTTAATAATCGAGGAATATGACACCAGCAAGGCGCTTTCGGTGCGGCCCAGCTTGACCTCGCATAGTTCGAGGGTGGCGCGTTGGATCCAGGTCAAACAAGCCATAAATATGACATACATCCCCAGCAGTATGGCGGCGGTGCCCAGCGGCATGTGTTTGAGCTGTTCGATTATCTCGTGATGGCGGCTGATATAGTAGACAAATACAGCTATCGTCAGCAGTACGACCAAGCCGGCAAGCAGTGGCCGAATGTATTTTTTAAACATGTTAATAGTATATAACTGATGCATCCCGACCGCTAGCGTAACGCCGCGACAGATGTCGAGATATAAGTTACAACAATGGTTTAAGCCGATCCCAAGTTTAGCCGGTATAATAAGACGTAAGATTATGCGAGATAAGCTAAAAACTTTTAACGAGCTCATAGTACGCGCTGTTCGCTCGCCAGGCTTCTTCTATGTCGTGGTGGCGCTGCTGGTGCTGCAAGCTGCCTGGATTGCTCTGACGGCTCGTTATCCACAAGCCTTTGACGAGAATTACCACTTCGGTCTGATTCAGCTCCACGCCCAGCAGTGGCTGCCGTTCTTTACCAGCCAGCCGCCAGATTCGGGTGTGTACGGTGCGCTAGCCCGCGACCCATCGTATTTGTTTCATTTCCTGCTCAGCCTGCCATACCGGGTGCTGAGTATCCTGACTTCCAGTGAAATGGCACAAGTTATCGCCCTACGCTTTATCAATATCGGCATCTTTGTGGCTGGGCTCTTTGTCTATCGCCGGCTGTTTGATGAGATCAGCATCTCAGTCGCGATGCGCAATGCCGTGTTATTTTTCTTCGTACTGTTGCCGGTGGTGCCGCTGCTGGCCGGACAAATCAATTACGATAATCTGATGTTCCTGTTTTCGGGATTGATCTTTATCCATCTCGGCCGCTATGTGCAATATATGCGCAACCGGACGCCAACTTCGCCACTGGTGCCAACAAGTATTGCCTTACAAGTCGTGTTGATCGGGTCGCTCGGTAGTGTCGTTAAATTTGCCTTTGCGCCAATATTTTTGGCAGCGGTTGTCATTTTGCTGGTTAGCACAGTCTTCTATTACCACCTGTCACGAATCAAACCAAAATCGTTCAAGCTGGTCTTCAATCTGTTCGACAAGCGCAAGCTGGTCATCCTGGCTGTCTGTGTGGCGATCGGGTTGGGACTGTGTTTTGAACGCTACGGCGTCAATGTGCTGCAATACCACGATCCGGTACCAGATTGCGGAACGGTCCTCAGTATCGATGAATGCCAGGCCTATTCGCCCTGGGCCCGTGATTATCTGTTTGCTAATACCTATCCCCGGCCGTCGTTTTTGTCATACGCTGTCTATCCATTTGTATGGCTCTGGCGCATGGTGTTTGAAACCATGTTTACCATCACCAGCTCGACCGATCAGCCCGGTGATCCTGTGAGTTATTATGCCTATGCACCGCTGCGGATTGCCTACGTTGCATCGCTGGTGGCGACGGCCGGCGGGCTGATTGGCGCCTTGGCCTTTTGGCGGCGTATCCGATGTAACCGACCGTTGGCGGTAATCCTTGGTGTGGCCGCGTTCTATACAGTTGTTCTATTTGCACAAAATTTCTCCAGTTATCATCACACCGGCGAAGCAGTGGCGATCCACGGCCGCTACCTGGTCGCTGTCTATCCAGTCCTACTGCTGTGTCTGGCGATCGGCTGGCACGGCTTGCTGGGTAAGATTGCACGCGGCCGCTACGAGGCAATTGTGCTGGTGGCGCTGACACTGCTGTTTTTGCAAGGCGGGGGCATTACCGTCTGGCTGGTCAAGAGTAACTCGTCCTGGTATTGGCAGAATAATGCCCCAGCAGCGGACGCCAACGCGGCGGTGAAAACTTTGCTTGATAAAGTGATTTATCATCAACCATAAGCCGCCAGCACCGCTCCGAGATGTAGATAATATTGACGAATATGATATAATATAGAGAATCACATGAAATTAGTCGTCCAAATACCCTGTTACAACGAAGAAGCCACTCTCCCGCTGGTGCTCCAAAGCATACCCAAAAAAATTAAAGGTATTGATGAAATTGTCGTGCAGATCATGGATGACGCCTCGACCGACAAGACGATTGAAATCGCCAAGAAATTCGGTGTCAAAGATTTCGTGTTGCATGCTGGTCACGTCGGACTGGGCCGCCAGTTCCATGACGGCGTTAACAACGCCCTGGCGATGGGCGCTGACATTGTCGTCAATACTGATGGTGATAACCAATATCCGCAGGAACGCATCGCTGATCTGGTGCAGCC
>DHXQ01000004.1:40242-63797 GCA_002413755.1 Candidatus Saccharibacteria bacterium UBA5152
GACATCGTCATCGCCGACCGCCAAACCCAGAAGATTAGCCATTTTTCGCCGATTCATAAGCTATTGCAGCGGATCGGCAGCAGTGTCGTCAATTATGCCGCCAAGACCGACCTGCCGGATGCGGTCAGCGGCTTCCGCGCCTATTCCCGTGAATCACTGATGCAACTCAACACTGTTACCCGCTTTAGTTATACGACTGAAACAATTATTCAGGCTGGCAACAAGGGCCTGTGCATCGGCAGTATAAGCATCCAAACCAACGCCAAAACTCGTGAATCGCGTCTCTTCAAATCACTAAGGCAGATGGTTTTTAAACAAGGTGTGACTATCGTACGGGCCTATATTATGTACCAGCCGCAGGCCATCTTTGGGGCGCTGGGTATCAGCCTCTTTCTGCTTGGGTTAGTCCCCTTCGTACGGTTCGTGGTTCTCTCGATCGAAGACGGTAGCTCTCGCGGCCATTTGCAGTCACTGCTAGTGGGGTCGTTGCTGCTTACCAGTGCCTTCCTGTGCCTCGTACTCAATATCATTGCTGACCTGATCCGTATCAATCGAGTTCTGATCGAAGACCAGCTTGAGCATACCAAGCGTCAGCGTTTTGACGTGCCATACGGCTCACGCGCCACATCATACCCCAAGCATAAGTAGTATTCGTGCTACTATTGTAGATATATGAGCCGGCCACACCAGCACAGTCACTTCGGCCCGAAGGTCATTATTTCCGGCGTTATTATCGTGCTGGTGTCGGTGTTTCTAATAACTCAGGCTACGAGTTTTGCCGGGGCTTTTCACATAATTCTGAGTGCGTCACCCAAACTGATTGCCTGGTCTATGCTGTTGGTCGCCGGCACTTGTCTGGCAGCGACCACTAGTTATGTAGCGCTTGCCCAAAGCCCAGCGATTAGATTCTGGCCGACATTTGTGGTGCAGATTGCCTCCGGCATTACCAACCGTCTGTTACCTGTCGGGCTGGGCAGCGTGGGGTTGTATACACTGTACTTTAAGCGTCATGGTTTTCGTCTCAGCAAGGCCACGGCCGTGGTCGCCGCCAACGATGTTTGCGGTGCGCTTGGCAATTTTATACTGTTGGTAGTTGCACTGATTATCACTCCCGAACTCACAACATCCATCCAGCTCCCGGCGGTGCCCGTGCCTCTCATCCTGATAGTGCTAGCTGTGGCTGTCGGACTCCTCATCGTTCTGACGCGGCGTGGTAACTGGGTAAATAAGATCAAAGCATTTGTCAGCGAAATGTTACGCAATCTGCGTCATGATCTGAGACCCGGCAAACGTACAGCCCTCGGCCTGCTGAGTAATATGGTGCTGACAAGCCTCAACGGCGTGATCCTGTACCTGGCTGTCGTATCGGTTGGCGGCCATATGTTTTTGCCGCTGACGATTGCCGTCCTGTCACTCGGTGCAGTGTTGGGGGCGGCCGTGCCAACACCTGGTGGCCTGGGTGGTATCGAGGCTGGTATCCTGGCTGGGCTGATAGCGTGCGGTGTGCCAGCCGCCCCCGCCCTCGCTGCTACCCTGATTTACCGCGGTCTGACTTACTGGGCGCCGATCATCCCGGGGCTATTCGTACTGCCGTGGGTGCGCAAACGCTATCTGTAAACGTGAGCTGACTGTACAATAAGGAGCATAAAAGGAGCCTGAGTTATGTTGAAGGAGTTCAAAAAGTTTATATTACGTGGCAATGTTGTCGACCTCGCAGTTGCAGTGGTGATTGGCGCCGCTTTTACGGCTGTCGTCAACGCCCTGGTCAAGGATTTCTTGACACCCCTTATCGCTGGCGTCCAGGGTACCAAATCGTTTGCTGAGTATTCGGTGACACTCCACGGCGTCAAATTTTTGTACGGTGATTTTATCAATGTACTGATCAGCTTCCTACTGACGGCGGGCGTGGTATTCTTCCTGGTTGTCCAGCCGCTGAACCATTTGAGTGAACTGAGCAAACGTTCCAAGAAGACCGAAGATCCGACCACTCGCAAGTGCCCGGCATGTCTGTCGGAAGTCAACAGTAAGGCGACACGCTGCATGTTCTGTACGAGCCACCTCGATGCTGCGAAATAGCTAGAGCAGCTTTTTGGGCCAGTCGTGCTGGGTCCGCACGGCTGTAATCACCAGGGCGTACATCATGACCTGCGCCTGCAGGTATATCCAGAACAACATCCCCAGCGTCAGCGCGAAGGCGCCATACGTACTCTGCAGTTTGGGAATTTCGTGCGACATAATTATCACACCAAAATGCTGGACGGTCAGCATACCCGTACCGGCAATCATGGCGCCCAGGGTCAACCGCTTGGTAGAGACGTGGCTAGTCGTACCGAGCCGGAAGACCACCAGGAACAGGCCGATCATAACCACGAGGTTCACCAGGGTGATGAAGACAGTGCCGGCAACCCCAATATGCGGTAGCTGACTGAGGATATAGCTCAGTCCGGTACCGATGACCAGGCCGATGCCGATGACGAAAATCATGGCAATACTGCGCAGATTATCGAATAAGAAGTTGTACTTGTGCTCCTTGTCGGCATGCCAGACGTAGTTGAAGGCGTCCTGCAGGGTCACGGTGGCTCCGCGGGCACCGTAGATCAGGATTAACAGATCAATCACCAGAGCGATACCACTCACCTTGAGGATGTGCACGCTACCTCGCAGTGAATTACCCAGCGACGGGAAGAATTGAAACACCTGGCTGCTGATCTTGGCCTGCAAGTCCGGGTCGCCAACAGCTATGAATGATATAAGTGTCATGAAAGCCAGCAGCAGCGGAAAGACCGCCAAGAAACCGTAGTACGTGATCAAGGCGGCCTGCTTGCCAATCTTGTCGTCGCCGTAGCGCTTGACGACCGCAATCGGGAAGGCTAGGATGGTGTGTGATTGTTGTAGTGTGTCGAATTTCTGCGATGTGTGTTTGAACCGGTTCATCCATTTAATAATACGGTGCCGGAGCCATCTGACAAAATCTTACGGCAAATTTGTGACTCATACCGCCTGTGCTTTACTATGTAAAGTGACCTGTGCTATTGTGAATTTGCTGGGGCGAACATGCTGAGGGTAAGCGGGCATGGGGAGGTTATCTATGACAAGTAAAATGGCGCAACTGGTTGCTGACTACGAAGAGCAGCGGAAGAAAAAGCTTCGTAATTTTTACGAAAAACTGTAGCTGAAATTATTGATATCCGTTAACCACCGATGTGCGATCGGTGGTTTTTTTATTGTAACTTTTATTTTATAGAGGTAGTTGAAATCAGTATAAGAAATTTAACTGCTAGGATGCTGTAGCAGAATATAGTTTACGACATGAAGCTTATGGCGAGCTTGGAAGTGCTAACAAAGTAAGGAGGATCGAATGGCTCACAATCAGCTTGGCGCAGCTTCACGAATCGGTCACTTAGACACAACAGCACTGGTGGTAATGGCGCTCGGAATTGTAGCAGCAATCGCGATTGCCTGCGGCATAGCGTTTAGTCTGCATGCCGAGCATGCCAGCCAGGCAGCATCGCCAACTCCGGCACCACCCCAGATCACTCCGGCGTCAAATATCAAGCCGTCGATAAACCAAGAGAAGATTCAAACTATGCAACCAGAACCCGATGTCACGCCCTCTACTTCTTCGCCAGGTGCGACAAACAACAGCTCGTCATTCACGACAGTGACCATCAATGGCCACACTGAGACAGTCAGCGGTAATGGCTCGCTGAAACAATCGTATACCTCGGCTGATGGACACACGAATGTCCATATTGCAATCAACAACTCAAGTACCAGCACGGAGGATGGTAGTAGCCAGTAGTTCACGGTCGCCCGGTGTGTGGCAGCAGCCCAAACTGCTATACATCGGGAGATCACGAACCCGAATTATTATTAAATAAAGGAGGATATATGAAGCGATTTACACGTTTCTCCGCGGCGGCAGCATCAACAGCTTTTGTCGTAGCTGGTTTTGCTGGTGTAGCGGCAGCCAGTCCATCAATAACCGGTAATGGCAATAACTCAAGCAATCATGTTAGCCAGTCGGCTCATATGAGAACTCACGTCGATAACGACGCAACCGTAAATGCAACCAACAATAATCCACAAAGTGCCTCGAGCGGTTCAGCCAGCCTCGACGACAACTATAGTGGTGGAAGTGCCTCTACTGGCGCTGCTACAAACGCTGCAGTCGCTTCGGCCGGAGTCGGTATCGACTACTCGGCAAGCACAGCTGCTGCACTTGGCGGTGGCTCTGGGGCTTTGGACCTGAGTAGTGCTGCGAGCCCAGTTATCAGTGACAATGGTAACAACTCATTGAACACTGTCCATCAAAACGTTGATGTCTCGACAAGCGTCGACAATGACAGCTCCGTTAATCTAACTAACAACAATTCGCAGTCAGCAAGCACCGGTAGTGCGTCGGTAACAGACAACTACAGCGCTGGATCTGCAACCACTGGAAGTGCTAGCAACTCTAGTACGACCACGTTCAGTGTCAACGTAAAGTACTAATAGTACAAGGAGGACGATAACATGTCGAAAATTTCCGCCTACATTCGGCGCGCAAGTGTCGTGGTTATTGTCCTCCTCTTGACGTTCGCGGCGCCCGTCATTAGCTACGCTGACGTGGCACCTGCGGACGCGGAATACGGCATCACCCACCCTAGTGGTGCTGCCGCCATAACGTATACTTACAATTCGGACAGTGGTCTCTGGGAAAATGATTATTATACTTGGAACCCCACGACCAAAGAGACACTGCCCAAGCAAGCACTCGAATATACCTACAACCCGGCCACTGGCTTGTGGGATAGTCAAGTCTGGGAATTCCACCCCAATGTTGACTGCTATGAACAAATCACCGTTTCGGTCAGCCAGCCGCCGAGTGGTGCCATCACGCACGGCGGACCCACTCCTGCGCCTGCACCAGTTTCGGACTCATCATCTGACACGTCCGCATCCGATCCGAGCGCTGCAGCTGAGTCGACCGGCCCTGCTAACTCATCCCCTGCATTAGCACCGCAGTCGAGCACGCAGGTTAACTTGGATAGTAGTGGCGGACTGAATGTTGTCCAGGGCTCGACTACCAGCCTTAACAATTCGATCGGCTCGTACTCCCAATCTGGCAATGCTCTGCTACAAAACAACTTTTTGGCAAATGACGCCACCAGTGGCGATGCTGCGGGTATAGCGACTATCATTAATCTGCTCCAGTCTAATGCTGGGCTGGACGGCACTAATTTAGCGACTTTCATGAAAAATATCCAAGGTGATGTCAGCGGAGATCTGCTCATCGATCCGTCATCCATCGCCCAACCGGCCAGCTCGCTTGATAATTTGGGCAATGTCGACATCAATACTACGCAAAATAGTGCGATTCACAATGACATCGATCTGGCAGCCGCCAGCGGCAACGCAACCATCGACAACAATATGCACGCCGGCAACGCAACTTCCGGTAGCGCCGATGCGGTCGCTAACGTCATCAACCTGATAAATTCAGTGATTGCCGCCAACCAGTCATTTGTCGGAGTCGTCAATATATATGGCAATTATACCGGCAACATCTTGGTACCGACAGATTCGCTCAATGCCCTGCTCGCCAGCAATAGTGGCGGTACCCCAGCCGTTCCTCTCGCTCAGACCGCTGATGGCACTGTCAAGGTGACAAATAACTTGACCACTAACAGCGACCAGTCGATTGCTAATAACATAGATCTTGCCGCGGCCAGCGGCAGTGCGGTGCAGGATGACAATTATCATAGTGGTAATGCCACGACCGGCAATTCGCTGACCAATCTGACCATCTTGAATCTCACCGGCCATCAAGTGACCGCGGCCAACAGCTTGCTGGTCTTCGTGAATGTGCTCGGCAAATGGGTGGGAGTCATCATGGATGCACCGGCTGGGGCGACTTCGGCGGCGTTGACTGGTGGAGCAACCTCGAGCACGACAACTAACACGGAGAGCAATACTAACATCACGGCTACGCAAAACGAGTCGATTACAAATAATATCAAGGCGCATGCCACATCGGGCGACGCTACCGTCAGTAATAATTATAACTCTGGCAACGCTACCACAGGCAATGCGACGGCGAGCGCTAACGTAGCCAACGTCGTGGGTAGCTCGTTTAGCCTGACGCATTGGTTCGGCATCCTGTTTATCAATGTCTTCGGCAATTGGATCGGCAACTTTGGGGCAGCGCCGGCTGTTGTGGCCAGAGCTCAGAGTGACGGCTCGTCAGCCGGTCCAGTCACGGCTGTCTTCCAATTCACACCGAGTTCCAGCGGGAGTGGCGGATCGACTACCGGTATTGCCCACGTCGACCGTTCCCTGTTTTCGAGCGATGCGCAGTACGACGATTTCACCAAGCAAGTCGGCGCAGTACTGGCCGCTCACGACATAACACCAAACTTAGCTGTACCAGTTGCAGCCACTCAAAGTACCAGCAAAACAGGTCTGTCACTGTCATTCGTTCCACTGGCAATCGGCTTCGCCGGTCTGACAGCAGTCGGTGCTGAAAAGATCCACTCCATTCGCAGGAAGTCGGCACGCTAAGTCAAATATCCGATAATCGTAGGAATAGGGCAACCGTATCGGCGCGGACGGCAGTACGGTTATACACAATCAGGGTCGTGGCAGCCCCCAATGCTAGAGAGATAATGCTAACCAGCAGCAATTGTCTCCAGTATTTATCAACAAGCTTTACTAGAGTCATAATCGGAATTATAGTATAAGCAATATTACTACCCTTAGTTGACGTACTTCGCACCTTCCATGCGAGTCAATTAACCTCAACCGTATAGTTGGCTATGTGACCCAATCAATGCAAATATTATCAACTCATCGCCGCGGATTGTGTATAGGGCTCTGATATCGCCATTGACATTCATACTCCAATAACCGGCAAAGGCACCCTTTAACGGATGAACCCGTAATTGCGGTAACGTAGGATCGATTAAAAAGAGCTCTAATTTTTCAGCGAATTGTAGCTGGTAGTCTCTGGGAAGCTTTTTGTACTGTCTTTTAAACTGCTTCTCATATTTAATTATCATAATTCGAGAGTTAGGATTCTAAGTCGGCGATAAAGTCGGCCGCGTTATCAAACGGCTTACTTACATTGCCTGCCTGAATGCTCTTTTCTACTTCAGCGATAAGCTTCTCAAGCTTGGGGGTCATGGGCTCAGGAGAGTACAGATCGATACGCCGTGTAGCCGAAACCTGACGCAGGTAGGCATTAACGAGTGTGCTAAGGGTCAAGCCAGCGCTTTTAGCAACTTCTTGGGCGGAAGCTTTAACATCTTCATCTACTTTGACGCTTATGACTGTATTCATACTATAGAGTATATACTTTGTAATATTTGTGTCAAGCACGACGATTTCTTCTCTGCGTATTTTCCATGCTCAGAATGCTCGGCTAACCCTAGTTACGTACTTCGCAACTGTCAACAAAACGTGCGCCTAACGAGCCGCCCGCTGTTCTAGCTTAGTAATGCGGAGGTCGTGTGCGCTTAATTGTTCGTCAACACTATCGTTGGCTACACTGAGGCTTTCGGCTATTGAATCCAATATCTCATCGAATCGGGAATCTACATGAGTTTGGAGCGCTACTAGGTCACTTTTTAGGACTGCCAAGTCACTCTTTGTCGCCATTACAGCCAAGTCACTCTTTGTCGCCATGTCGGCAGTGGCCTGAGATATTGTAACTGCGAGATATTGCTTTAAGTCATCAATCTGGTCGTCGTTCATACCCATATCATAGCAAAAATGAGAGGCGACTGTGCGAGAAATAGTTGTAAATTACTCGTGGCTATCATTAGTTGATGTACTTTACAGATATTATGAACCGATGACTAGCCTTTTCGCTTCATGATCCATTTCTTTTTCATTAAAGATACCGTTAAGGTCGAAAACAAAAAACCAATCACTGGCACGAGTGCGTTAATCCACGGATCGATATGAACAACAAATCGTAAGTAAAAAGCAACGACTATATAAGTCAAGACCATGACAGTCAGTCTTCTTGTCCAGCTCGTTTCCCAGGCTTTATCACCCTCAACTTTGGTGTTACGTGCCTCAAGCTTTTCTATTCTTTGATGTAACGTGAGGTTAGACATGATGGAGTAATGGTAAAACAAACTGCAACTTTAATAAAGTGTTTATGCCCAGCTACCCTTAGTTGATGTACTTTGCAAATCCGATGATTATCCTGACTTTTCGCAGACAAACGGGCATATTATGGATTGAAAAGCTTATCCATTGAAAAGACATACCACCGGCAGCATGGTATGCCGTCGTATCTCAACTGCGATTAGCGCCGATACTAATAAGAATAGTAGTACAAATATCCGATATTTTTTGCCACGGTACTTGAACATACCGGCAGTCAGGGCTATGGACGCTAGAATAAGTAGTACTATGATTATGCCAAGAAAGCTATGTGGCTCGGGAATACTACCTGTTTTTGCTTGATAAGCAGGGTAGAAATCACTGTTTGGGGCGGATGGACAGTCGTCAATAATACCACTGAACATTTGTCGCATAATCAGGCTATTAATTAGAGTAGCAACTGCCGCCGTTAGTACTATCAGGATGATAGATATTTTATTACGTATATTCTTAAATATAGCCATAGCGCACCATTTATGAGGAAACTCTTTTGTCGCTTCTGAACTTCCTGGCGACTTTAAGCGTAGCCAAGCTAAGGACCGCCCATGCCGAGGACCAAAAAACAAGGTTTAGGTAAAGTTGCGGTGTCTGCAAAAAGGCCTGTTCGTCTACGCCGTCACCTTGGATGCAACCCAACGAACCATACAGGTCAACCCCCGTTACACTTCGAAATGGGGATCCAGCAACTTGCCAGTCTTGATGATGGTAATGTACACCCGAGCATATTATTGGGCTGTTATCATCAACGAAGGCAGTACGGTTATACACAATCAGGGTCGTGGCAGCCCCCAATGCTAGAGAGATAATGCTAACCAGCAGCAATTGTCTCCAGTATTTATCAACAAGCTTTACTAGAGTCATAATCGGAATTATAGTATAAGCAATATTACTACCCTTAGTTGACGTACTTCGCAACTTTCGCGCCGGCGTACCGTTATCAACCAGGACAATTCACCGGCTAAATATTTAGAAGTGTGATATAACTTTAACTCCTTGTTGTTGGAGCACATCAAGTAATTGTATTATAGAGCTTTTTGTAAATACGCCCGTCTTCATCAGGTACTTATTATTTGTAGTATCGGTTATCTCTAGTAAGACGCTGTCAACCTCAACGAGACTGATGTTGTTAATAGGAATACGACAGGTTCGCGACGTATTAATGATGCCTTTACTTTTCATGTTTACGATGGTTAGGGCTGAGTCTGATAATGTGATGATATTCTTTGCCCACATCGCATAGAACAATGTGATGAAAGGTACCACAATAATGCCCACAACCTCGATTTTTGTGAGTAAAAGCGTCTGCTTAGAAAAAAACACTATCCCTATTACTATGATGAAGACGGAAATAAAAAAATAAAAGTAGGCTTTCGCCGGTCTCACTACAAGGGCACTTTTAACTGGAGAAGCCATGAATACAATTGTAGCATGTTGGTATATTTCTAAGCATAAGCAACTTGGCTACCGCTAGTGCACGTACTTCGCAACTATATTACCAGCTTGGAAAAGATTATCTATGTATAAGAGATACTTTATTAAGGATTAATATGCTGATAACTACAAATACGATACCGGATACTATTGTCATGCCAAGCACCATCGGAATTTGATCCCAACCATCAAACAGAACATTAGAGTTAGTATACGGATATACCTTACCGGGATTCATCATTTTTAATGTTAAGAAGAAACCAGGAATTGCCCCAATAAAAAATGCACAGAACGATACAATAAACCTCGTAAACTTTGATATTCTCATACATTCATTTTAGCATATTGCTTATGCTTGGCTCGGGCGGAGAGAGGCGCACGTCAATCCAGCCGCCCGCTGGCGCTGGGGGCTGTGACTGACGACCGAACCCGCTCATTAATCCCTCGACTCAAACCAGAAATAAAATAGCTCATATTCTTGCGAACATGAGCTATTTTATTTGGCTACCCCTAGTTGACGTACTTCGCAACTTTTCAAATCCTATTTATACCAACTAAAATGACCTGTTATGAATCTAAAGTCAAACAATAGTGATATGACAAAAATAACATAGATAATAAGCGAGTATTTTAAAACTCTTATCTGGAAATCTAGGCTCCCTTGGTCAACATGGGCTTGAAGACCTTTATATGACTTTGCAATCTTATCTCTTAATTCTCTAAAATCTTTGAAGTCAACATCAGATATTGTGTTGACGATTGCTTGCCGAGCATCAGACCATTTCTTATGAAATTCCTGTACTATTCTATAATATTTAATACCAGACCATAGTGATGCGATTAAGCAGACTAAGCCAGCAACCATAAGTATTTTTTGCGCGTTCGTTAGGCTCAATAGCAAATCCCTGTTTCCAAATACAATGATATTGGCTGTGATAAGGACGGTAGCGATTAAAATTAGTTGACTCGACAACGACCTGTCGGTTTCATTGCCTTCTTCGTCGGATTTGGTTACGCCATCGACGTAAGAATTCTTTAGGCCATTTAAATAGTTAATATCAGTCTGGTTGCTGATATCGAATCTACGATTTAACGCTGGTTTTAAAGTGACTTCAATCCTGTTTTTCGTCTGTGTTGTCAGAAACGTCAGTCGAAGTAGGGTGAGCAGCTGGCGGTAAGTCTGGAGGAACGGCATGGGCGCTTCCTTTAAAGATACCTTCGGTATCGTCGTTGATGACTGCTTTTACATAGTGTAGTTCGTCTGCCATGATGTAATCACATTATATCAGACAATACATTGTGATAAATACTTCGAACTATTCTAATTGTTAATTTCGATATAGAATAAGCCTAATGAGTAACGACACAACTTTGAGGGCTAAGAGTAAGAAGAATAAGCGGTCTATAGAGCTTTTCGGCGGCGCTGGTGGTTTGGCGCTAGGTATTTCAGAACTAGGCTTTAAGACCGAATCGTTCGTAGAGTACGACCACCCCTCCTGCCTTACCCTCCGAATGAACCAACTATTAGGCACTCCGTTAGTTTCTGAATGGCCGGTAGTTGAAGATGATGTTAGGAATGTAGACTACTCAAAGTTCAAAAGCGGACTTGACCTTTTAAGTGGTGGTCCGCCTTGCCAGCCTTTTTCAATGGGAGGTAAAGCTCGCGCGTACAATGATACCAGAGATATGTTCCCTGAAGCTGTACGTGCTGTACGTGAACTCCGACCCAAAGCGTTCATATTCGAAAATGTCAAAGGTCTTACAAGACAAACATTCGCTTCATATTTCAGCTATATTCAACTGCAATTAACCTATCCATCCATCATTAGATTAGCTGGAGAGGAGTGGGTGGAACATTTAGCACGATTAGAGAAAGCACATACTTCCGGCGAACACTTGGAATATAGAGTTGTTGTGCGGCTTCTTAATGCCGCCGATTACGGTGTACCACAAAAAAGAGAGCGAGTTATTTTTGTTGGATTTCGTGAAGATCTGGAACTGGAGTGGACATTTCCGGAGCCTACTCATTCAGCTGCCCGGCTACTGTATGACAAATGGGTAACTGGTGAGTATTGGGAACGCCATGAAGTACCAATTTCTGAACGAGGCAAAAAACCTGAAATAGCTGTCATCGAAAAGATTGAACGAAACGTTGACCTTAAAAAGAAGCCATGGCAAACAGTTAGAGATGCTATTCACGATTTGCCAGAACCTAAAAGAGAAGATAATTCTCATTTCAAAAATCATCGACTAAATTTAGGAGCCAAAGTCTATCCCGGACATACCGGGAGTCATATTGATGAACCTTCGAAGACAATTAAGGCTGGCACACATGGTGTACCTGGTGGCGAGAACATGCTTTTAAGACCTGACGGGAGCGTACGCTACTTTACAATCCGAGAAGCCGCGCGACTACAGAACTTCCCTGACGATTATGTATTCCCTGTCGCTTGGTCGGAATCTATGAGGCAACTTGGTAATGCAGTGCCGGTAAAACTAGGACTGGCCATTACAAAGACCGTGGACGATTTGCTTGGTTCAATCAAATGAAATCGTTTAACCCACTAGAAAAAAGGAACTTAGCCGAGAGCGTAGTCAAAGAATTACTCGAAGTACCGATTAGCCCACTCGAAGCATTAAGTTCGTTCGAAGGTGCTGGTGTATATGTCATTTATTATGCTGGCGATTTTGAGCCTTACAAACCTTTCAAGAATGACAAAGAAAACAATATTTTCGATAAGCCGATATATGTAGGCAAAGCCGTACCTGCCGGAGCACGTACCGGCGGCATAGGCCTAGATGCCGCACCCGGATATGTCCTTTCTAACCGCCTTAAGGAACATTTAGAATCTGTAAGACTTGCGAATAATCTTGATAGTCATGATTTTTATTTCAGGCATTTGGTAGTCGATGATATATGGATTCCGTTAAGCGAATCGTTGCTCATCATGACGTATAGGCCAATCTGGAATGTAGGCATGGCAGGTTTTGGCAATCATGACCCCGGTGCCGGACGATATAAGCAACGCCGTTCTTTATGGGATACGGTACATCCTGGCCGTTCATGGGCTGAAAAGTGCGAACCCGCCTTACTTACTCAAGAAGAAATTGTTAATAAAATTGAAAACAGCGAAGTGGCCAACCTCTCAACCGACATTGAAGCGTAATATTATTACAGATTGTTGACAACTTCTTAAGCTTATATATAATGAGCTTAGTCTTCGAGATATATTTCACGACTGTTTGCAAGAGAAGACTAAAGTAGCCTAAACCTACAACAACCTCGTAGATTGCTACGTTGTAACCAAAAGCTAGTTGACGCGTACATTCGTACAAAGGCCTAAGTGCCAAGCCAATAATTATTGTTTGTGAAACAGGTACTGCCACTCACAACAAAATTTCAACGCCATTACTGGTGTGCTCATATATTGAGATATTTTGTTGTTGAGTAAGCTCAACCTCTATTGATTAAGTATGCCACCCAGAAATGGGTGGCATTTTTATTACCGAAAATAGGAGGACAAGGCAATGCCTGAAAATCACAAACAATTAGAAATGAACTTCGAAATGGAAACCCGGTTGTCGGGTGCTAAGCGCCGTGCGCTGCACCCGCGCCGGATTAACAAAATGGGCGGGGGGTGTTACTTGATAACACCCCCATATTCAAGGTAGTATCCATGGACGAACTGCTGAATATAAATCCTGGTTTACGCTCCGAACCCATATGCTCATACAAAAAAATCTATCCAAACGAAATCCAAATAATAAAATTTAAAACCCCATATTATCTATCTGATGGTACGGCAGATATACAAAACAATAATTTTACCTCGACATCACACACGAAGAAAAAGTCCGACGAACAAAAAGCCGACGAACAAAAAGATAAACGCCTCTCAAAAGCCAGAACAAGCGTCGTAGATTTAGTTAAGTGCAATCCCATCAACATGTTCGGAACGCTGACGGCAAATTGTAGCCAATGCGGACAGAATTGTAAAAACGACCCGAGTTTGACGGATACAGAATCTGGCTGTATTTGTAACAAAGCAACTTGTAAGAGATACGACATAGATTATCAGCGTCGAAATGTATTTGCATGGCTCGACCATCAGAAAAAGATACACTCCTATTTCAGCCATATCATGGTTATGGAACTGCATGAAGATGGCGCTCCTCATTTCCACTTTTTGTTTTATGGCTACACCGGAAAGCTTGCTGAGCATGAGATAGACCCAAAAGACGGCAAGATGGTGTATAACCTTGTTGAATATAAGCGAGGCCATACCACTGTAAAGTACATAACTGATTCCTTGGAAGATTATGAACGGTGTGCTGGCTATCTCACGAAATACATCATTAAAGACATGCCGCTGTTTGCTGGTCGAAATAGGTATGTTTGTTCAAAAGGGCTCAGAAGGCCAATCGTAAAACCAAATCCCTCTGATATTGAAACCTTTTCATCTCATCCCGAAGCCAAAATATGGACTCCTCCGACTGCCCCCTACATCAGCAAACGGACAAAACAGATTGCATATCCGAAACCTACAAACGTAGAAAGTATAACGACCGTCCATATGGAAAACACAGAAGAATATCTGCATGAGATTTCTCTGCTCCAGAGCCAAGAACCGCCCAGACTAAGCCACTTTACCCGGATGGCACTTCGTGCTCGTGCTCGCTTAAACCGAATGTCCTCCAGCACGCGACGTGGCAGGCTCTCTGATGACAGCCCGCGCGTGTCGCCCGTGGAGCTAGGCGGCTAGAATGGCTTTGTCTTCCACCGACTTAGAAGCGTGGAAGGCCTATTTCAAGCTGCTCCGAGAAATACAACGTAAACAGGATGAGAGAGACGAACAATGAGCTATACTAACAGTAGTAAATGCAGAAAGTGTTGGGAGACATGAAAGCATATCTCATAGCTAGGGTATCTACGGCCGACCAGATTCAAGCTTTGCCTGCTCAAAAGTACCGATTAACGGATTACGCTGCTCGCAATTTCTCAGAATTTGAGCTTATCGAATTCCAGGAAAGCGCATATAAAGGAACGCGTGATAAGTTTCGTGAGATACTAGCAAAACTTGAAGCTACGACTGAAACTGTTGCTGTTGTCTTCGACAAAGTGGACAGATTTACAAGGGATTCCAGCGCGGAAGAAACTAGCATACTCAAAAACCTATGTCGTAACGGTCGCGTAGAACTTCACTTTCCGTCCGATAATATTGTCGTACATAAAGATTCACCGTCAGGAGATAAAATGCGACTCGGCTTAAACACTGTGTTTGCTGAGTATTACTCCGACGCCATTAGTGATAATGTAAAACGCCGCAACGAGCAATTAAGGCGAGACGGGTTTTGGACAGGTAAAGCTCCTTTTGGCTACGTCAATACAGTTCTGCCCGACAGTAAGAAATGGATTGAGCCTGAACCGTTAAAGGCAAAGGCGGTCAAAACTGCCTATGATCTATACGGTTCTGGTAGCTACTCGCTTAAGACACTTCGGCAAAAAATTAAAGAACTGTTCAATTACGATTTGTCGGCTGGCCAGTGGGATAAAGTGCTTAAGAATCCATTTTACAAAGGTTCAATGCTGGTCAAAGGCAAGATTTATCCGCATAACTACATACCGATAATCACTGAAGCCCAATACGACCAAGCTAAAGCTGTGCGCGAGGGCTATGCTGTTAAGCCGAAACGGTGGGCAGGTATACCTTACACATATCGTGGGCTTATAAGCTGTGCGGATTGTGGTAGTCGGATAACCTTTGAAAAGAAGAAGCAAAAATACATTTACGGCCACTGTACGCAGTTCAAGGGCAAACATGGCGCGAGGTATGTATCTCAAGATGACCTGACTGAACAGCTCGAATCCGTATTCAATCAGATTCAGTTACCGGAAGATGCCTATCTCGAAGTTACTGAAGCGTTGCAAAAAGATGATGCTGATACCCGTAAACAAAACGCCGATAGCCTTGTCGCTGTACAAGCCGAACTAAGCCGCTATGATTCCATGATTGAGCGCAACTATAACGCCTACCTTAACGGCACTATAACCGAGGACTTTTACAATAAAAAGCACATCGAAATAGCCGAATCCAAGAAAAAACTCGAAAAGCGTAGAGAAAATATCGAACTTATTTCGAAGCACGATTTTAGCAGTATTTCTTCCCTGTTAGAACTTTCGCGAGATGCGCCAGACTTATTCAAAAATGCCGAAATTGAGGACAAACGAGTTTTGCTGAATACGGTACTTTCGAACCTGGAACTTGACGACGTATTACTTCGGTGGAAACTAAAAGAACCATACGATTGCATGGTTCTTTGTAACGAAAATGGCAATTGGCTAGGGCGGAGGGATTCGAACCCCCGAATGCCAGTACCAAAAACTGGTGCCTTACCACTTGGCGACGCCCTATAGTACTCGAATGGTGGACTAGCTCGCGGATGCCGGAAATGGCCGAGCTACAGATACGGATTATACTAAAAAGCTTGGTAAATTACCACCCACCCACTAGTAATAATCGGGAGCGGCGTCGAGGGTGAAGAACTCCTCTAGGGTGGTGGCGCCGGTCTTGTGCATTTGCAGGGCCAGGTCTTTGCCGACGTAGCGGAAATGCCAGGCTTCGGCGCGGTAGCCGGTGATTGGCGTTTTGTCGGCGGTGTAGCGCAGGATGAAGCCGTATTCATAGGCGTGGGCGGTGGCCCACTTGCCTTCGGCGGTGGTGCCGAAGCAGTCGGTGATACTGCAGCCGCCACCGGCGATGTCGACGGCCAGTCCGGTTTGGTGCTCGCTGAAACCGGGGCGGGCACTCTCGCTGTCAGCCTTAGCCTTGCCGTAGTTCGCAACTTCTTGATTATAGACGCTTACCTGTGTAGTGTATGAGCGGTAAGCGCTGGCGGCGGTGATGGTTAGTCCGGCCGTTTTGGCACCGGCAAACATGCTTGTCAGGGCCGTCGCAGCTTCGGCGCGCATCACCTGGCCGTTGCTGACCGATGTCAAATCTTGTGGGGCGTAATTAACGGGTTTGAGCGGATGGTGCTTGTTGACGACCACCCATATGCTATTCGGGTCGGTCACCGAATACCTGGTGTGATCAAAGGCTGCCGTACTCGACGATGACTGTTGAGACTGCGAGGCACTAGTGGCGTTGGCTTTGCGGCTGCTGGAATTTGGCAAATCACCGCTTTTGGCGGACCAGAGTAGTAAAACGGCAGCAATAATCACGAGGCCGATGATTGCAATAACAATGCGATGTTTCATAGCTCCAGTATATACCTAGTGGTTAGTTGTAGGGCACGCCAAAATACGGTACAGTTTGTGTAACTATGCCAGACAACGCCCACAACCCAGCTAACTATATAGTGCCGCTGTCTATTAATGGCCTGGAGGGCCGAATCTTGCACGTTCCGGCCCAGCAGAATAAGCACACCAAGGACAAAAAGCGCGAGATTCTATTCGTCTATGGCCACCACTCCACCCTGGAGCGTTGGTGGGGACTGATCGAGGTGATGAGCGAGTACGGCGACGTCACCATGCCGGATATGCCGGGCTTCGGCGGCATGGATAGCTTCTATAAGATCGACAAGAAGCCGACGATCGATAATATGGCCGATTATATGGCAACTTTCATTAAGTGGCGTTACCGCCGTAAGAAGGTGGTGATTGTCGGCATGAGCTTCGGCTTCGTGGTGGCCACCCGGATGCTCCAAAAATATCCGGAGCTGACCGGCAAAGTAGATTTGTTAGTAAGTATCGTTGGTTTTGCCCATTATCACGACTTCCTCTTCTCCCCTACCCGGCTGGCAATGTATCGGCTCGGGACGGCGATTTTGTCGCATAACCCGGCGGCCTGGCTGTTCCGGCATATTTTACTGGCGGCGCCAGTGCTCAAGCTGGCCTACTCGCATACCAGCAATGCTAAACACAAATTTGAGCACACCAAGACCCGTGAGGAATTTGATCAACAGATGGCGACTGAAATTACCCTCTGGCACAACAATGACGTCCGTAGCCAATGGCACACCGCCAACGAATTCATGCATCTTGATAACACGCGGGTGCGGGTGGACTTGCCGGTCTGGCATATTTCATCGGAAAACGACCACTTCTTCAACCATACGGTCGTCGAGCAGCATTTACGGGTTATTTATAGTGATTTTCACGACGCTCCGGTTGACATGCCGAACCATGCGCCCAGCGTGATCGCTGATGCCGAGATGGCTGCCCCGCTCATCCCGGAGAGCCTGCGCAAGGCACTGCGCGAGCTACCCTAAGCCCAATGCTATGGTATAATTCTGGGATGAAGATCGGCCTTGTATGCCCTTATAACGTCGTCAAAGGTGGCGGCGTTCAAGAGATTGTCCGTGCCATGCACAAAGAGTTGACCCTACGTGGTCACGACGTTCGAATTATTACTCCTGAACCTCGTGAATTACCCGACGCCCATCGTACGAAAGACGTTATCTTTATCGGCTCAGCGGCCAATTTTAACTCACCGCTGCACACTACCTCACAAATTTCCGGCACATCCGATATGTACGCCATTGAGCAGATGCTGGACCGTGAAAAGTTCGATATCCTACACTTTCACGAGCCATGGGTACCGATGCTCAGTCGTCAGATTCTGAGCCGTTCGCGGAGTATCAACGTTGCGACCTTTCACGCTAAACTACCGGAAACTGTCATGAGCCGAACCCTTACGGCGATTGTCACTCCCTATACTAAGGCAGTCCTGCGCGACCTCGACCACCTGACCGCTGTATCTGAACCGGCTGCCGAATATGTCCGCACCATGACTGACGCTACGGTAGAGATCATTCCGTGTGGGATCGATCTGTCGACATTTAAGCCACCTGAGACGTTTGCATCGGTGCTCAAGCCTGTCAAGACGATCTTATACCTGGGCCGTCTGGAACGCCGCAAGGGTGTCATGCAACTCCTCAAGGCCTATCAGCTACTGGTCGAGCATTGCTCGGATGTGGAGTTGGTGATCGCCGGCGACGGCCCGGACCGCAAAAAGTTGGAAGATAAAGTCGAAGAATTGGAACTGCCTAATGTCAAGTTCCTCGGCTATGTCACCGACAAGGAAAAGCACAAGCTCCTCAAGACGGCCGACCTGTTCTGCGCCCCGGCTCTATATGGTGAAAGTTTTGGCATCGTGTTGCTTGAGACCATGGCTAGTGGCCTGGTGACAGTGGCCGGCGATAACCCCGGTTACGCTGCCGTTATGCAGGAACTGGGCTCAATCTCGCTCGTTAATCCCAAAGAACCGGCTGAATTTGCCCGCCGGATGGATGTCATGCTCCACGACGAAGGCCTGCGCCGCCTATGGCGCAAATGGGCGCTTAGCTATGTCAAACAGTTCGATTACGGCGTCATCATCGACAAATACGAAGTGATTTATAACACTGCCCACAAGGCCCAACCGGCCCTTGCTGAATACGCATGAAAATTGGCTTCGTCTTGGATGACACGCTGGATAGTACCGATGGGGTCCAGCAGTATATCCTGACGGTTGGCGCCTGGCTGACCACGCAGGGCCACGAAGTCCATTATCTGGTCGGCGAAACGCTGCGCTCGGACATCCCGCACATCCACAGTCTGAGTCGCAACTTCAAGGTCCGTTTTAATGGCAACCGGATGTCGGTACCTTTGCCGGCGAGCCCAAGCAGCAGTACAAATATCCGCGCCTTACTCGCCCGCGAACGGTTTGACGTGCTCCATATCCAGGTGCCATACAGTCCCCTCCTGGCACACAAGATTATTCTCAATGCTCCCCGCCGGACGGCTGTCGTCGGAACATTCCATATTGTGCCGCACTCGGCGCTCGTCAAGTACGCCACGCTGTTGCTGGCGGCGGTCTCGCGCCGTTCGGCGCGGCGATTTGATGCCATGCTCAGTGTCAGCGTGGCTGCCCAAAGATTTGTCAAACAGACCTACGGGCTTGATTCTGTTGTGCTGCCGAATGTCGTCGACATGGCACCATACGCGGTCGCCAAACCATTCCTGCTGCCGGGCGAGGGTACGGTCATCATGTTCCTGGGTCGGCTGGTGCCCCGTAAGGGCTGCATGGTGCTACTACAAGCTGCCCAGCAGCTGGTCGCCGGGCACCCTGACCAAAAATTACGAGTGGTGATCTGTGGCCGCGGTCCTTTATTGCCAGAATTAGAAGCCTTTGTTGCCGAACATAGGTTGAAGGATACCGTGCAGTTCGCTGGCTACCTGAGTGAAGCTGACAAGCCGCGCTACCTGAAGGCGGCGGATATTGCGGTCTTTCCGAGCCTTGGCGGCGAGAGCTTTGGCATCGTCCTGCTGGAGGCGATGGCGGCCGGCCGGCCTGTGGTATTAGCGGCGGACAACCCGGGCTACGCATCGGTACTTGAGGCCTACCCTGATATCCTGACTCCGGCCGGCGATGCGGCCGCCTTGGCCAGCCGGTTGCAAAAGTATTTGACTGATGATCGTGCCAAGGCGGCCGCTCTGGCTTGGCAGCGAACCTTCGTACCGCAATTTGACGTCAATGTCGTCGGCCAAAAATTGCTTGAGATTTATGATGCAGCAATTGCTCCCCGTTCTGCTGCCCACACCCTCACCACCCCGAAAAGTGACTAGCCTGACAATTGGTTCCGTGAGACAATACAGCTATGTTTAAACTCTTCAATAAAGACGCCGACCGCACGCAAACCGTCGAGGTTACTGTCAGTACCCGTACCGTTATTAAGCTGATTGGCCTCGTCCTGGCCGCTATTGTATTAATCTTGGCCGTTAAGGCAGCCGCCAGCGCATTAATTCTGGTATTTACAGCCTTCTTCCTGACACTCGCGCTGAACCACCCGGTCCACTTTATTGCCCAGCACTTGCCCGGTCCGATGAAGGGTAAACGCTCGGTCGCCACGTCGATTTCATTTGTGATTGTGGTCGGTCTGTTTGCGGTGTTTATCGCCAGCATCGCCCCGCCGCTGGTCCGCCAGACCCAGAGCTTTATAAGCTCGGTCCCGCAGCTGATCCGTGAAGCCCATGACCAAAATAGCCCGGTTGGCCAGTTTATCCGCTCGCACAATTTGGAAAGCCAACTTGACAGCTTGTCAACCGAAGTTACCGACCGGCTCAAGAATTCTGGCGGCACGGCAGTGCACACTATTAGTAAGATCGGCAGCAGTATCTTTGCAGTCCTGACCATCTTGGTATTAACCTTCATGATGCTAAACGAAGGTCCTAAGATTCTCGAATTCTTCAGAGAACTGGTGCCTGGACGCCACCGCAAGCGCGTTGAGAAACTATCCCGGGATATGTACCACGTGGTCCGCGGCTTTATCAACGGCCAGGTAACCTTAGCCGCACTGGCCGCTATCTTGATTGTGCCTGCCCTGTTTATTCTGCATATCAGTTATCCGATTGCCTTGATGGTGGTGATCTTTATCTGTGGTTTGATCCCGCTGGTTGGTCACACAATCGGGGCGATCATTGTCACAGTGGTCGCATTGTTTACATCGCCGCTGGCTGCAGTCATCATCCTAGCCTACTACATTTTGTACCAACAGATTGAAAACTACCTGGTCCAACCTCGTATCCAGGCCAACTCAACTGATATGTCACCGTTACTGGTGTTCGGCTCGGTCATCATTGGCGTGCAGTTCGGCGGCTTATTCGGTGGTCTGTTTGCTATTCCGGTCGCCGGCTGTATTCGTATCATTGTGCTCGACCTGCTGGCGACAAACGGCTATATCAACCCCACCATGCCCGTTGCCGAGGAAATAGCGCACGATGCTGACCCTGTTACCAACGCGTCTGCCAACTCTATTTCTTCCAAGACCAAATAGGGCCGCTATCGGTGTCGCGAACTAGGACGCCTTGAGCGTCTAGTTCGTCACGCAACTGGTCGGATTTTGCCCAGTCCTGAGTGTCACGGGCAGCTTGTCGCTCCGCAATGAGTTGCTTCTGTTCGTCACTGGTGTCGGGTACGTCGGCCAGGCCGAGTCCGAAAGCGGCATCGAGCCATTCCAATAGGCCGATAAAGGCCTCTTGACTAGTATTATTAATACCACGGATGTCAAGACCCCTTTCGAGGCGGCTCAAAACAGCCAAGGCTTCGGGGGTGTCGAGGTCGTTTTGGAGGGCGACGTGGATGGCGTCGCGGTTGGCTTGCAGGAAGCCGAGTGGTGTGGTCGCATCGCCGTCATTTGGTTGCCAGCGATGCACAGCCATGGCGCGGAGGTTGGTCAGTCGGTTCTGGGCAGCTTGCAACGAGTCCATGCTGAACTTGCTCTGGGAGCGGTAGTTTGATTCAAGGACGTGCAAGCGGACGGCTTCGGGGCTGATGCCCTTGTCGATAATCTCCTGCAAGCGGATGCCGTTGCCGAGTGATTTGCTGATTTTCTCACCGTCGACCATGACGTGGTTGCTGTGGAGCCAATAATTGGCGAAGCGCTTGCCGGTGGCGGCCTCGGACTGGGCGATTTCGTTGGTGTGGTGCACCGGAATGTGGTCAATGCCGCCGGCGTGGATGTCGAGGGTTTCACCAAGATACTTCATACTCATGGCGCTACATTCTATATGCCAACCGGGGAATCCTTTGCCCCATGGGCTGTCCCATTCCATGTCACGAGTCTTGCCGCCTTCGTCTGGGGGTGGGCTGAATTTCCAGAGGGCGAAGTCGGTGGGGTTGCGCTTTTCGCGGTTGTATTCGACGCGGGCACCAGCCTGCATGCCATCGAGATCCAGCCGGGCGAAGGCGGCGTAGCCCTCAAACTGGCTGGTGTCGTAGTAGACACCGTCGCTGATGACATAGGTATAGCCTTTGGTCTCCAGCTTTTGGATGAGTTCAATCTGTTCGGCGATGTGGTCGGTGGCCTTGACGATGTGGTCGGGCGCGGAGATGTGGAGTAATTCCATGCCGTGCAGGAAATCCTGGGTGTAGAAGTCGGCGACTTCCCAAGCGGTCTTGCCTTCGCGCTTGGCACCCTTTTCGAGCTTATCTTCGCCTTCGTCTGCGTCGCTGACCAAGTGGCCAACATCGGTAATATTCATTACCCACTGGGGCTGGTAGCCGGATAATTTGAGCACACGAACCAGGGTGTCCATCCGGACGTAATTGAACCAGTGGCCGATGTGGGCATAGTCGTAGACGGTCGGGCCGCAGGTGTAGACGGTGACTGCGGGGGCATTAAGCGGTTCAATAGTATCAACTTGGCGAGTCAGGGTGTTGTAGAGTTGCACGGTAGTTTCCTTTATCTAGTACGTAGTATAGCGTAAATCTGCCGGAAGGGCCGACCGCTAGAGACTACTGTGATGCGGCGGGTAGCGCGTCGAGCAGCTCGGTGGCGGCCGCGATACAAGATGCCTTGATCTCTTCGAGCGTGCGACCGTCGGTGAGCTTGAAACCGCTGGCATAGCTGTGGCCGCCGCCACCAAAACGCTTGGCTAGCTCGCCAGCGATGGCTGAGCCGTAATTACAGCGGATTTTAGCGGTGATTTTACCGTCTTTATAGACCTTAAAGGCGGCGACGACCTGCACGCCGGTTACTAGGCGCATGTCGTCCATCACCAGAATCGAGGGGTTGTATTGGTAACTGTAGCGCTCGATCTCATCCCAGGGGATGACGACGCTGGCGATCCGGCCGCTCGGGTCGTAGGCGACGCGCTGTAGCAGCTGGCCCTTGTAGGCCAGCAGTTCGGGTGATTTGCGCATCATACCGCGGCGCAGCTGCTCCAGGGCCGGTATCACGACCCCCTGCTCCACGAGCTCAGCGATAATGTGAATCGAGCGCGCCGAAGTGGCTTCGGTGGTTAGCCCCAGGCTGTCAGCCATGATCGAGGTGACCAGCATATTGCGGGCGCCAGGGTTGAGCGGCCATTTGAGTTGCTGGGCCAGTTCATAAATCACCTCGCCGGTGGCGACGGCCGGTGGGTTGCAGACGACGGTGGCAAAGGTGATGCTCAGCTCGACGGCATGGTGGTCGAGTATAATGCACGG
>DHXQ01000013.1:0-155 GCA_002413755.1 Candidatus Saccharibacteria bacterium UBA5152
AGTAATCCGACCTATCATGGCCGGGTAACAATCGCTGCCGGCAGGTTGGCAACAACCAACAGCGCTAATATAACGGTTGTCGACAATCTGGCGTACAGTACGAAGAGTGGTGCTGACGCTATCGGGCTGGTGGCCGAGAATTCGGTGACAATTTC
>DHXQ01000013.1:425-589 GCA_002413755.1 Candidatus Saccharibacteria bacterium UBA5152
GCCCAATCAGGCCAGGTCGAATATCCGTCCAACAACACTTTTAGCAACCAAGACTGCAGCCGAGGCTGGGTAGGTGCAAACCAGAAACTCAATTTCTATGGCTCAGTCGCCACCCGTCAATCCTGGACCTGGTCCTGGCTGCGAAGTGCAGCATGCGGTAACAA
>DHXQ01000013.1:862-4353 GCA_002413755.1 Candidatus Saccharibacteria bacterium UBA5152
TATTATCTGTCTGGTTTCAAAACGAGCACTACCAGCTATGACTATAACCTCCTGTACGCGCCACCGCCCAGCTTCCCAATCACCGGCGGTTTCAACATTTTGCAGTGGCGGGAAGTGCTCACCAAGCCGTAAGCTGGTAACATCATGGATGGCCAAACCTTTACAATACTTATTTCTATGCTTATGGTCGCTGGATCGTTATACCTAGTGATTATTTCTGAGTTGCCAGGTGTGAAATATGAACGACAGCGCAAACAGGGAATCAAGCAGATTCAAACTATAGCCGGCCAGCTGGAGTCTATGAGTCAAAAATATGGAGGTCGGAATATCGGGTCAAGCATGATGGCCGGCAAGGTACAAGCCAGCCTACAATTCGCCTTTTACGGCGCTTTGACTAAAATGCTCTATGAATGGAACGACGGTAGCGTATCGGGCATTTTTGAAGTCTCGGATAATAAGACAAACCGGGTCGCACTATTTTCGACTGCCCATATGCGCATACTGTCGCACCTCAGCCCGCATTTGTATATCGACAACACAGCCAACAATTCCTGGCTCAAGAAAAACCTGCCCGAAAAGATGGAAAATGCCAAGCTGAAGTATTTGGACGGATTTATCAGTGACCGCTACGACGTGTACGCGCCGCCCGGCTATCAGCTCGACGCCTTGGTGATTGGGGCGCCAGATGTGCTGGATGCCATCGACCGCAACAACCTGGGTGCTGACATCGAGGTCCTGGGCGACCAGTTCTATATGATCTTTCCGGAGATTGTTGATTTGCCGACAAAACTGGCAGAAATATTGCCGGCTGCCAAAGCGATTGCCGATGCCTTCGACGACAACTTGTCGCGTTATATCGATGACCGGACGCGGGGTACTGATCAATCGGTGGCGCCTGAAGGCCTGCGCCTGATCCGCAAGTAATTCTACGGGCTCATGCTTGCCTGATGAGTCTCGGGTGTGGTTATCTAATTTCGTGAAACGGTTTAACCAGTCTGTGCTGGGGCATAAGTTTCGGCGGACGACGCTGACGGCTGTGTTTTGTGCGGCCGTGCTCGCCGGGCTGGGTTTGTCGCGGTTTGTCGATTTTCCGCTGTGGGTACTGATTGTTTCGGCTACTCTGATCGTGGTTGTTGGCCGCTGGCGTAG
Source organism: Candidatus Saccharibacteria bacterium UBA5152 (assembly GCA_002413755.1). GTDB lineage: Bacteria > Patescibacteriota > Saccharimonadia > Saccharimonadales > UBA4665 > UBA4665. The sequence goes on from DHXQ01000013.1 coordinate 2,012, forward strand.
TCTGGCGACCTTATTGCTCGTGGTGCTGCTCGGCATGTGCATCGGTGGGCTGCGCGGCTCAGTGTACATGGATAAACTAACGGCTTACGAACCGTATGCTAACCAAAAAGTTGTGGTCGTCGGTACGGCGGTGGATGACGCTGGCTATGGTAAGCAAACCCAGCTGGCCTTCGATCTGAAAGACGCCCGGGTGATCAATCCGGACGGTACGGCCAGTGCGCCACTGGTCGGAAAAATCGGCGTCAGCGGCTTCGGCGCCAATGTGATCTACCGGGGTGACACGGTGCAGGTGGAAGGCAAGTTGCGCCCGGCCTTCGGCGCCAAGCAGGGCTACCTGAGCTACGCCACGCTGACGCAGCTCAAGACGCATATGACTTCCATCGATATGTTCCGCCGCAAGTTCGAGGCCGGCATGCAATCGGCAATTCCCGAGCCGGAAGCCTCGTTTGCCATGGGACTGCTGATTGGCCAAAAGGCAAGCTTGCCCGCCAATATTTACAGCGATCTGCAGATGGTCGGGCTGATACACATCATCGCGGTGTCCGGTTACAACCTGACGATTATCCTGCGCGCCAGCCTGAAGCTGCTCGGCAAACGCTCCAAGTACCAGACCTTTATCGTGGCCATCTCGCTGATTGCCGTCTTCTTATTGATTACTGGCGCCAGCGCTTCGATCGTCAGGGCGGCGATTGTCAGCGGGCTGAGCCTGGCGGCCTGGTATTACGGCCGGTCGTTCCGGCCGATTGTGCTGATCCTGCTGGCGGCGGCGATTACCGCCTACGCCAACCCGCTGTACATCTGGAGTGACATTGGTTGGTACTTATCTTTCCTGGCATTCTACGGAGTGATGATCTTGTCGCCGCAGTTCCGCGAGCGCTTCCTGCGCGGCCGCATCAAAGATTCGGTGCTGGTCGGCATAGCGCTGGAGAGTTTCTGTGCCGAGATCATGACTCTGCCACTGATCCTGTACATTTTTGGACAAATGTCGTTCGTTAACTTGCTGGCCAATGTGGTGGTGGCGGCTTTCGTGCCAATCACCATGCTGTTATCACTGGTCGCCGGGCTGGCCGGGATGTTCATAGCGCCGATTGCCGGCTGGCTATCCTGGCCGGCCACGCTGGTCCTAACCTACATGCTCGACGCCGCGCATATTTTGGCCAGCATCCCGCATATCTTCCGGGAAAATGTCTTCCTGACAACCAAGTGGATGGTGGGGATGTACGCCCTGGTGATTCTGGTCAATATTCTGCTGTATAACCGGTTGAAACATGACAAGGTGACTATGAAAACATTGAAGAAAGAGAATGCACTTCTGCGTCCAAACGCGGGATTAGCCGGTAGTTGAGTATAATATAGCTGGCATGGACAACGCGCAATTATCAGATATGGGTCGGACACTGGACCAGGCCAGCCTGAACGGCCGTAGTCTAGCCGTAATTCCTGACACCGCGGCCAAGGAACCTGCCATCCATGTTCCCAATGTCGGTAGCGCATTACTGTCTGCCTACGAACAATTACGAATCGCGTCAGAAAACATTGAAGATCATCTGTTATTTCAAAGTGCGCTCCGGCGCTTCTATAACCGCAATCTGATATTCACAAGCCAGAAGCCGCCCGCCGAACTTGCCAGTGAGATGGTGATTGAGCTAACCATGGCCGGGTATCTCAAAAATAATAGCGTCAGCTTGCCGACGGTTCAACAACTCGATGCCCTAATCGCCCGCGAGTATGCTTCGTACTGGGATATGCTGGTACCGGATGACCGTCTGAAGCATCGGGTAGCGCAGAAGTGGGTGCTCGAATCACTATCTGTGAAAACTGAGCAGCTGTTTCACGACCCGACTGAGCTATTGGCGTTTGGAAACTTCGCGTACCAACATTTTGTAACGCTAATCGACGTGAAGGATTTCATCGTAAACGACGAGAAGGTCGCAGCCGATGACTACCAGCTGATACTCTACATCGCGGTTCAAAAGTCACTGCTTCGTTCGAATGACGCTAATGTACGTAATGTACTCTACGATATGTACGCCTCTTCTATCCGGAACCCTACCGACCTGATTAGGTTTCATATCAATTACGACAGGTTGGCAGCGCTCAAGACGACTGCCAAGATTCTGCAGATCATTAATCGTAACGGGGCACCACTACGGATTTTGCGGACCAGCTTTTTTAATAGCGGTAAGCAGCCAGGATTAGGGACGCTTCAGGATAAAACAGCTACGCTGGCATTATTTTCGCGCCGTATTGACGAGGAAGGAGTGCGGCTGCGTCAAAAGCTCAGACTTGGAATTGTGAAGAGCGTTGTTTTCCTGCTGATAACCAAAGCCTTGATCGGGATA
>DHXQ01000013.1:4436-4971 GCA_002413755.1 Candidatus Saccharibacteria bacterium UBA5152
GTCACGGGCATTCAATCTGTTCTACGCCGTTATTTTCCTGGCCGTATTCTACTTCGTGGCTCGCGGGCTTGGCATGCTCGGCTTTAACCTCCTGCAAGGTGTTATCTTCTTTATCTTTGTGTCGACAGCCAGTTTCTTGGGCTACCGATTGGCCTTCCAGGTCAAAGAATTTGAGCTAGTACCATCAAGCGAGGGATTCTTTGGCGTAATCCGTGAAACCTTCTATGCCCCGTTCGTCGTTATGGGTCGGCGAATTTCTTCTCGCTTTGCCCGGCTGAATATTGTCGCTCAAGTGCTCGATAATGTCATCGAGCTGCCACTGACGACAGTATTACGATTGTTGCGCCAGTGGATGGCATTCTTACGTAACAAACAGGATGAAATCGGTGGCTAAGCCGGTTCGTGTGGGAGCGATATTCTTCTCTTCCAACAGAGGTGAATATATAGTATAATACTCGTAAATAGAGCGAGGTTTCAGCATGTCCGGACATTCCAAGTGGTCAACAATCAAGCGCGAAAAGGGAGCCAAAGACGC
>DHXQ01000013.1:5239-5490 GCA_002413755.1 Candidatus Saccharibacteria bacterium UBA5152
AACATGCCGAGTGCCAACATTCAGCGGGCGCTGGACCGTATCAAAGACAAGTCGGCTGCACAGTTGCAAGAAGTATTATACGAAGGCTACGGCCCGGGCGGCGTGGCAATCATGGCGGAATGCGCCACTGACAACCTCAACCGTACCTACCCCGAAGTCCGCCTGGCTTTCAGCAAACACGGCGGCAACATCGCCGAGAAGGGCGCCGTGGCCTTCCAGTTTGACCACAAGGGGATGATCCGCGTGAAGGG
>DHXQ01000013.1:5735-5923 GCA_002413755.1 Candidatus Saccharibacteria bacterium UBA5152
GAAGAAACTACCGAAGACGGCCAGCTGGAATCGGTCGTCTACACCGCACCAACCGACCTGGCTAAGGTCCGTGACACGCTCAAAGAGCAAGGTGTGCAGATCACCGAAGCCGAGCTGACGTATGTGCCCAACACGACCGTCGAAATCACTGACGCGGTCACCGCTGGCAAGATCATGCGCTTGATGGA
>DHXQ01000005.1:0-8866 GCA_002413755.1 Candidatus Saccharibacteria bacterium UBA5152
GATAAGCTGCAGCGTATCGTGGTTATCCGCAATAATTTTGACGACAAATCCGACCACACGTTTACTGTCTTCATCAACCCAACCATCACCAAGTATGAGGGTGAGGTCAAATCTGACTACGAAGGCTGCCTGAGCGTCAAAAATATCTACGGCATGGTTCCCCGCCACGCTAAGGTACGTGTCAAAGCTATGGGTATGGACGGCCGCGAGTTCCGCGTCACCGCCGAGGGCTTTTTAGCGCGCATCTTCCAACACGAGATTGACCACACTAACGGTATCGTCTTCATCGACCATATTAAGGACGATCCCGAGGCCTTCTTCCGTCTCGACGACAACGGCGAGCTGACAGCGCTCGATTACGACACTGTTATCAAACATGATTCAGAACTCTGGGAGAACTAGCCAATATGGATTCTGATACGCACAAAGATATTTCAGTGGTATTTCTAGGCAGCGGGCCGGTTGCCGCCGAATCGCTGCGCCTGGTTGCGCAGAGCTTCGCGATTGAAGCCGTGATAACCAAGCCCCGTCCGGAGCACCACAAAGGCTCTGTGCCGGTCCTTGAGCTATGCGCTGGCGCAGATGCGCCAACAGCCAATGTTATTACCGTTAGCAACAAGGCTGAGTTGTCTGAGGCCGTGCAGGCACACCAGTTTACCAGCCAGCTCGGTGTGGTGATAGACTTCGGCATTATCATTTCGCAGGACGTCATCGACGCCTTCCCACTCGGGATTATCAACAGCCATTTTTCACTGCTGCCGGAGTGGCGCGGCGCCGACCCGATCACCTTCTCGGTACTGTCTGGCCAGAAGCAAACCGGTGTCAGTCTGATGCTGATCACTGCCGGGCTCGACGAAGGCCCGCTGCTGGCGCAAATCCCCTACGACCTGCCTGATGACATTACGACCCCGCAGCTGACAGCTGAACTCGTCAAGATAAGCGCTGCCAGTCTACCGGAAGTGTTGCCGCTCTACGTCAGCGGTCAGGCGTCGCCTGCCCCGCAAGAAGACGTCACGATGGCTGCTCGGCGAACGCCAACATTCTCGCGCAAACTGACGAAAGATGACGGTGTTCTTGATTTTCAGAAGCCAGCTATCCAGCTGGAGCGCGAAGTCCGAGCCTTCATCGGTTGGCCGGGCAGCCGCACCACGCTTGGCGACCGTGATATCGTTATCACCGCCACCCACATCATCCAGCCTGCCGAACCCGGTGAGCCCGGAGCCATATGGCACGATGGCAAACAGTTCGGCTTCTATACAGCTAGTGATACTGGCGGTTCTGGCAGCGTTCTCGTGATTGACCGGCTCAAGCCGGCCGGCAAGCCCGAGATGACCACTGAAGCGTTTTTAGCCGGTAACAAACTCTCGTAGCACACGCTACGACGGCTGCCACAACTGATCTTCGGGTACTGCAGTTGTACCTGAATGGCCTGCCGAGTCCGTCGTCGCGGGCACAACGTACACAATACGTGGATCGGTTGTATCTTCGTTAGTATCGGTTGCAGCGTCGTCTGCCGGGGCTGTATGGGTATCGGGGTCGTCGGTCTGTTCAGGAATAGGAGCTTCCTGAGATGCTTGGGCTGCACCTGTTACTGCTGTCGCCCCGAACAGCCTTTTTGTCAAGCGAGTTCCGCGCCGCACCGGTATGCCCGCAGCTTCGTAGGCACTGCTGATGGCCTTGCCGTATTGTCGCTCTGCCAGGACTCTTCCCAAACCCCATGGCATCTGCCGGATTCTTCCAAGCAACTCGTCACGCTCCATAAAGAAGTCTCTTATACTGCGGCCGTACGCGTCGGCATCGCCAGACTGAGCCGAATGAGCGATATCTAACGCTGCATAATGCATTTGACCTGCAATATCCTCATTGGTCATTCGACTCAGGTCTAAAGTTCCGTCAGGGTTAGTTGGAAGGTCATGGCCAGCCGATTCTGGCTGGCCATCGGGTTGGGCAGAAGAAGGAGCCATAGGGTGTAATATCCTTGCATTAGGTTATGTGAAACTAAAAGTATCACCATCGGCCACTGTGAGGAGTGGCATATTTAACAGAGCATAGATTATGGTTGCGGTGGTACCGGCGGTGTGGCTGGGGGCTGCGGCGGCGGATATTGCGGGTACTGTCCCTGAGGTGGCTGCAAGCCCTGCTGATATTGGTCCAGGCTTGGTGCCTGTGGCGCGCCATATTGGGGCTGGCCAGTGTATGGGGGCTGCGCCGGAGCAGCGTATTGCTGCGGCGGCTGGCCGGAGGCAGGATTAGGGTCAGCAGGGGCGGCGCCATATTGGCCGCCACCACCGTATTGGCCGGGCTGCGGGCTAATAGGGCCATACTGAGGTGGCATGCCGCTTTGGGCAGCCTGGGGAGGCTGCGTATTCTGGGGCATTGCCTGCTGGGCGGCGGCGTTTTGCTGGGCCGATGCCAGGATTTGCGGAGCTACTGAACGAATTTCGGCTTTTAACTTCTCAAATTCCTGATTGACGACGTCTTTGTAGTTCGGGAAATTACTCTCCAGCCACTTGAAAGCGCCCTTGTCATCGTTAGCATCGACGAACTGTTCGAAAGCATCGAGCTGTTCATTGCTCATCTGGTCGGCCAGACGCATACCAACGTTCATTTCCAATTTTTCGTAAATTTGACGCAGCAAAAGTTGCTTCTCCGGGTCCGGTAGCGCACCAAGGCCAAGTTCTTCAAGTAGCGAGTTGTCGAGTTTGAGTGCCATGCGATTATTCCTTTTGCAGTTATTTTAACACAATTAAGGAGTTAACCAATGATATTGCTTAGAGAGAGCGCTTTATGGATTCGCGGGTAAACAGTTCAATCCGGTCACCCTCGACCAAATCAACCCGAGAGGTTGAGTGGAAGCTCATGCCGCACATTTCACCTTCGAAGACTTCTTTGGTCTCGGCCGGGCCGCGCTTCAGGCCGGTGATTTCGACGTCGGCGATCTTTTCATCGCCGCGCATAACGCGAGCCAGGGCTGGGAAGGTCAATTTGCCCTTAGTAACTTCACCGCCACAAATGACTTCATTCTTGGTGGTGTTGAATATACCACGAACGATAAGTCGGCCGAGGTCGGTTTCGTGAATCTCAGGGGCAAGGCGTTCGGTAAGTTCAACTTTGACGTCATCTATGAGTTCATAAATGATTTTGTACATCCGAACCGAAACCTTGTCGCGGGAGGCGTGTTGCCGAATATTAGCCGGCAGGCTGACGTTGAAACCGTAGATAACGGCATTGGTGGTGTGCGCCAGGTGGGCGTCGTTTTCGGTGATTGTACCGATACCACTGCCGACAACGCGGACGGCGACTTCGTCGGTATCAAGTGCTTTTAGGCTGTCGATAACGGACGTCAGCGAACCCTGGACGTCGGCTTTGATGATGATGTTGAATTCTTCGATCTTGTTGTTGCGGTTGATCATGCGGATCAATTCGTTGCTGTTCACTTCGGTGCGACCACCGGACTTCTTGTCGGTCGCCACGGCGGCAACCTGGATCCGAGCCAGTTTCTCGTTAGCCACGACGGTAAATTCGTCCCCGAATTCCGGCAATGTTTTGAAGCCGGTGATGACGACTGGTGTCGAAGGCGTGGCCTTCTCGAGGCTCTTACCATCAGTTGATTCGAGGTTGCGAATTTTGGCATAACTGCCGCCGGCGACTATGAAATCACCGCGGTTCACGGTGCCTGATTCAACGAGGGCGTGCGCCACCGGGCCACGTCCCTGTTCGACATGAGCTTCGATGATCAGGCCAGTGCCTGGCAGGTCAACTTCGGCCTTCAGGTCTTCGACGTCAGCCACCAGCAGTAGCATATCGAGTAATTCTGGGACGCCCTTGCCGGTCTTGGCTGAGACTTCAACGACGACGATGTCGCCGCCCCACTCTTCGACGAGCAGATCCTGCTCGGAGAGCTGTTGTTTGACACGGTCCGGGTTGGCGCCTTCTTTGTCCATCTTGTTCATGGCGACGATGATCCGGACGCCGGCCTTGCGGGCGAAGCGGATGGCTTCAATGGTCTGCGGCTTGACGCCGTCATCGGCGGCCACGACGATAATCACGATGTCAGTCAGGAGTGCGCCGTGCTCACGGATAGCCGCAAAGGCTTCGTGACCCGGGGTGTCGAGGAAAGTGATTGCCCGCCCAACACCGTTATAATTGTGGGTGATCTGGTAGGCTGAGATGTGCTGAGTGATACCACCAGCTTCACCCCTGGCCACCTGGGCTGAGCGAATGGCGTCGAGCAGGCTGGTCTTGCCGTGGTCAACATGACCCATGACAGCCACTACTGGCGGGCGAGTTACGCCCTTGTTGTTGTCTGGACGCTTGACGCGGGTGCTGATAGCCGGAGCGGCCTCGGGCTTGCGGGCCAGCTCAACATCGAGGCCGAGCTCGCCGACGATGATCTGAGCAGTGTCAAAGTCAATCCGTTCGTTGACGGTTGCCATGACACCATTTTTCATAAGTTCACCGATAATCCGGGTGACGGGCAGCATTAACTTTTCAGCCAAAGTGCCGACGGTGATCATATCTTCGATTTCAATGACAGTAGCGTTTGCCATGAGACACTCCTTCTGGCTGAAAAGCCTTAACAATTAATTAGTTATAAAGTATAAACGATTTCCTATGTGGAGCCCGGGATTTTTCCAGGCTAGTGCAGTTCGGGGTGAGAGGCGCGGACCGCATACGAGCCGTACTCATTGGTACGGTGAGCTTAGGACCGTAAGCCTCTCGCCCGAAATGTGCAGCCTGGGAAATCCAGGTGAAGGATGCCTACTTGGCATCCTTCAACGACAAGGCAATCTTACGATTGTCGGCGTCAATGTCCAGGACTTTGAACTGTTTCTTTTCGTTGAGCTGGAAGATCTTTTCAGGATCGACACCTTCGTCGTTGCCCATTTCTGAGACGTGGACGAGAGCTTCGACCGAAGAGCTGATCTGCACAAATGCACCGAATGGTGTAATGCGGGTGATCTTGCCTTCAACGGTATCGCCTTTTTTGAACTTCTTGACCTCTGACAACCATGGGTCATCAGACATCTGCTTCAGGCTGAGGCTCAAGCGGTCTTTGTCGATCGCGATGATCTTGGCCTTGACGGTGTCGCCAACCTTGACGTAGTTGCGAGGGTCGTCAACACGTTCCCAAGAGATCTCGGAGATGTGGATCAGGCCTTCGATGCCGTCAACGTTTACGAATGCCCCGAAGTCGATCACGCCGGTTACGACGCCTTCTACTTCGTCACCAACCTTCAAGCTGGTCAAGCGAGCTTGCATGTCGCCCTTGACTGCTTCTTTTTCGGAGAAGATCAGCTTGTTATCCTTGCGGCTGACATCGAGGATGCGCGTCCGCAGGGTCTGGTTGACCAATGCACCGAGCTTCTGCAGGATTTCATCCTTGTCAGCACCGGAAACACGGGGGTAGTGGCTGGCTGCCAGTTGGGAAACAGGCAGGAATCCACGGATACCTTCGAGCTCGACCAACAGACCGCCACGGTTGGCGTCATATGGTACGATTTCGACGATTTCACCGTCTTCGAACATGCGCTGCAGTTCGTCCCAGCCGCGGTCCTTGGCGGCTCGCTTCATGCTGAGGAGCGCGTAGCCCTCGTCCATTTCTGGATCGATGACGCTGACAGTGATTTCACTGCCGATCTCGAGTGGTTGGCCATGGCCGATTTCGCGGCGCATGACGACTCCGACGCCGCGGGCGCCCAAGTCGATCCACATCTCGTGCTTTTTAACCGAGGTAATGGTTCCTTCGACGACGTCACCGGCTTCGAGCTGCTTGAGCTCACTCTCCGCGAGTAATTCGTCCATTGTTAGTGATTTAGTTGTAGTTGTTGGCATTTTTCAAGTGCCTCCTTCGTAGTGTATTTCTTCAGACAATGCGCAGGACAATCTTTAAAAGACATATCCCTGCACCATCCGTAAGATTACTACAATTATACCCCTTATAACCGATAACCACAAGACTAGCGGCCGACACGCACGCCTATCGTTCAGGCCAATTACGAGCGACGTAAGTCGCCAACTAACGATAAGTAATAGAGTATATTATACACCATTAGTCAATAGTGCTCATGTTTCCGGGTGTGGTATTATATGGCTAGTTATGCACTACTTGGGGATAGACATCGGAGGTAGCAAGACGCTCGTTGCCAGCGTCGATCGGCACGGCGTGATCTTGGAGAAGATCAAGTTCCCCACCCCACGCAATTACGATGAGTTCCTGGAACAGCTCAAATCAACGCTAAAAGATCTCGAGATTGATGATTTCCGGGCCTGCGGCGTTGCCGTACCGGGGCTGATCGACCGTAAACATGGTATTGGCCGCCGTTTCGGTAATCTACCGTGGAAAGACGTGCCATTGCAGCACGACATCGAGCGTGTTGTACACTGCCCAGTCGCCCTGGAACACGACCCCAGCCTGGCGGCACTGTCTGAAGCAATGCTTATCAAACACATCAGCAAGGTCCTGTATGTGACCGTCAGCACCGGGATTGGCGCTGGGCTGATCGTCGATCAGGTAATCGACGAAAACTTCGCCAGCTCTGAGGCTGGTATGATGATCCTCGAGCACAACGGCAAGCGAGTGGCGTGGGAAAGCTTCGCCTCCGGCAGCGCGATCGTTCGCCGTTATGACAAAATGGCCAAAGATATCACCGACGAAGCCATCTGGAAAGCCATCGGCCGCGACATTGCCAAGGGTATTATCGAGCTTCTTGCCCTCACCGAACCAGACATCGTGATTATCGGCGGCAGCGTCGGCCGCTATTTCAATAAATATGCCCACTTCCTCAAGGCCGAACTGGAAAAATACAAGAACCCGATGGTGCCAATCCCGCCGTTCAAAGCGGCTGAGCGCCCCGATGACGCCGTGGTCTATGGCTGCTATGATCTGGCGCGGCTCAAATTCAGCGGAGTGGTCGAATCATGAATGACTTAGTCTCGACGCTGGCGGCAACCTACCCTAAACTGAAATTCGTGGCTGCCGAGTCATTCTACTGGTGCCCTGAAACCTCCGAAGTCTTCTACGACCAGAACCGCGGCGAAGATGCCACTGCCGGCTGGTCGCTGCTCCACGAAACCAGCCACGCCCTGCTCGGTCACAGTTCCTACGAAGCCGACATTGAACTATTGCACCTGGAAGTTGCCGCCTGGTCGCACGCCGTCAAGATAGCTTCAATGTACGGTGTCGCCATCGATAATGACTACATCCAGGACTGCCTCGACACCTACCGCGATTGGCTATACCGTCGCTCAGTCTGCCCGGGTTGTGGCACACAGTGTCTGCAAGCCGATGAGACCAGCCACTACCGCTGCTATAACTGCCACACCCGCTGGCATGTCAGCCCCTCACGCTTCTGCCGCGCCTACCGCCGGGCTGAGCATAAGGCTAGTGCTCCAGTTTTCGCTCTGCAACATTACCGCTAAGCTACGTTGCTGACATAAAATAACCCCTTACCTAACGGTAAGGGGTTATTTTACTACTGAGAGATCGCAATCTTCGAAAAGATAGCGGTCTTATTCAGTAACTTTTTTGGTGCGGCGGCTAATACGGCCACCCTTTGCGCCAGCCAAACGAGCAAGCTCGCGGTTAGCGGCAAAACCACCAGTGCGGCCTAAGCGGCCACCTTTAGCACCGATTTTTGCGTAAAAATCAGGGCCATATTTCTGCTTGTTTGTGCGTGCGGCAGCTTCGCCACCAGCTTTAGTTCCAGCCATGCTGTAAACCTCCGTTAATTTGCGTTATAGGACTTTGCAGTCCTACAGTGCCGAAAATGAAAAAGAGGGCGTCTGACAATGTCAGATACCCTCTGTTCTCACTCGAAACTATGCTTATGATATCACGCTATTGTTTATATGTCAACTAAATATGTTAACATAAGTAAAATCGTGATATTTCGCACGAACGCGCAACTTACTCGCCAGTAGACTCGTCTTCAGACTTACCGCGACGTGATAAGCGGCCGCCGATGGCGCCGAACTTGCGAGCCCGCTCGCGGCCTTCTTTACCGGCTGCAAAGCCGCCGCTGTGGCCTTTTTTGCCACCAGCTGCGCCAATACGTGCATAAAAGTCAGAGCCATATTTCTTCTTGTTTGTTGCTGCAGCGGCTTCGCCGCCAGATCGTGTTCCAGCCATGTGGGCCTCCTGTCTTAGTGCTCAGGGCTATTTCTGATGTTGCGCCCTCTGAACTACCACTACAATAAACTATAAAGCTTATGCCCAGCTGTAAAATATCTCATACTGCTTGTGTAATTTGTCGATATTGTGGCATGTCGCACAATTCTGACGTGAATATCACTCTATCACCGGCATTCGGCATTACTAAAAGAGACCGGCAGAGGCCGGTCTCTTGGAAGAGTGAGTTTCCTGCTATTTCTACCAGGTCCAACGTCCGAGCAGGATCGCCAGGTCGGCTGAGCCAACGATACCGTCACCGTTGAAGTCAGCTGGTGAGTAGTTCTGACCGTCATGTGAGATCAGAATCGAGAGGTCGATCGCGTTTACCCGACCATCGTTGTTGGCGTCACCGAGTGCCAGGTAGGTGTAGGCAGAAGCTAGAGTCGCCTTCTGAGCGTCTGGGTTCGTAACAACGACGCTGGTGGCACCGGCAATACCGGCTGGAGCGGTAGCTCGCAAGCTGGTCGATGACACGAAGGTGACAGCGGTTGCAGCCGTGGTACCAAATGTGACGGTGGCACCAGTGATGAAGTTGCTACCAGTAATGGTTACAATTGTCCCACCATTAGATGTGCCCGAGATCGGGCTGACACCACTGATGGTTGGGGCTGGGTTTACGTAGGTGAATGCACTCGTCTTGGTTCCCGTACCAGTTGCAGTTGTGACTACGACACTGACGAGTCCTGCCGCGTG
>DHXQ01000005.1:9113-9381 GCA_002413755.1 Candidatus Saccharibacteria bacterium UBA5152
GAGCAGGCGTGACGGCGGTGATTGATGTCGAGCTCACAGTCACAAGGCTTGTAGCAGCCGTGCCACCAACTGTAACGCCTGTAACGCTTACGAAGTTAGTACCAGTTATTGTCAATGTTGTTCCGCCCGAGATCAATCCGCTACCAGGGCTGACGGTTGTAACAGTTGGCGCTGGTATCGTAAAGGTATATGCGTTAGCTAAGGTAACTGATGCCAGTGGTGCGCCAGCCGGGAAGCTGACCACCACACTGACGAGTCCTGCCGCGTG
>DHXQ01000005.1:9669-11972 GCA_002413755.1 Candidatus Saccharibacteria bacterium UBA5152
GAGCAGGCGTGACGGCGGTGATTTGGGTTGACGATACCAAGGTCACAGATGTTGCGGCCGTACCACCGAATGTAACACCGCTAGGAGTCGTTAAGTTAGTACCGTTGATAGTAACCGTCGTGCCACCAGTTGTAAGGCCAGAAGTTGGTGAAATGCTGGTCAAGGCTGGGTTTGGAGCAATATATGTATAGGCGCCTGTTTTCGTCGCCGTTTGCAGGTCTGGGTTCTTGACGGCAACGTCTACTGCACCAGCTGCATGAGCCGGGAAGGTAGCTGTCAAAGAAGTTGCACTCGTGAAGGTCACTCCAGTAGCAGCCGTGCCACCAGCCGTGACGGTTGCGCCAGAGACAAAGTTGGTACCGGTGATGGCGACAACCGTGCCACCAGCCGTCGGGCCGCTGACAGGTGATATGGAACTAACGGTAGGCGCGGGAAGCTTTAAAGTGAAGCTAGAGCCGCTATTCGAAGTTAAGATGTTAGCGTTGTCACTACTGCGGACGATGTACGAGAAGGCCGGATCGTATGCCAATGACGTCGTACCTGAGTTGCCGAGTACAGTAAACTGCAGCGTAACAATAGTATTAGCACCAGATGCATCCTGCCCTACGAGAGAGCCTCGAGCGACACGTATGAGGCCTGGGGTTGCAGTACTAGTAGCCGCCACCGTTGGAAACGCCGTGCCTTCTACCATGCTGACGTATTGTAACTTTGTAGCGTCGTACGTTACTGATGCTTGGACCGCATTAACCAGATCCGTACCACTATCTTCAGTTAATCTAACGGTCACTGTATTACCAACCGTCAACGTACCGCTGGCGGGGCTCATTGATAGAATACCCACGCCTGCAGCATGGCTGGCCTCATTTTGCTTGAAACCAAAATAAGACACTGTACCTATAACGAGCAAGGCGACGGCTACGACGCCAAATCTCTGAACAATTTGTTTCTGCAACAGATTGTTTATCTTTTGTGTTTGTTGTTTTGACAGCATACTATGCCTTTATATTAATGATTTACTTTAAAGTATAAGCACTTTTGTATGCATGTCAAATCTTTTATGCTTACTTTTTCTTGCTTTGGCCGTGTCCGATTTGGAACGTCGATCCCGTACTTGTTGCCAGTATATTTGTGTTATCTGAAGCCTGAGCTATAAGTGAGAATGTATTGTTAATTCCGAGCGAAATGCTACCAGAACTTGCCACTACTTTGAATACTAAAGTTGCAACGACTTGATCCCCCGTGACACTCGTACCGACCAGCGTACCGCGAGCAAGACGCACAATATTCGGTATAGAAGTATCGGTGGCAGCGACAGTCGGGAATGACACGGCCTCGTTCACGCTCACTATCTGTAACTTTGCCGAGTCATAGTTTACTTCCGTTTGAACAGCGTTTATGGCAACCGTACCACTGGTTTCATGTATATCGACGGTCACGAGATCGCCTGATCTGTATGTACCGCTTGCCGGTGAAAGATATATCGTACCACCCGATGCTGCAGAACTCGAATGCAGCATCGCATACCCTAAAATCGAAATTCCAAAGACTAGTACTACAGCCAGCCACTGCTTCGCGTATTTAAAACCGATGAGCGTTGCTCTGTCAAAAAGTGATTGCTGCTTTTTGTTTGTCATAATATATGCATTATAGATATATATCGAGTTGTAGTCAAAATCTTTATGCTTATTTAATAGCCACAACAATCCCGAGGCGATGATGAACTGCCGTACAAAGAATAAAACCCCTGGTTTCCCAGGCTTAAAAACCAAGTATTGTAACCGCTACGAAGCTTAACTGCTGTGTTCGGAATGGGAACAGATCTGGACTTATATTGAGGTATACTAAGCATATGATTTTCCGAAAGAACATAATGATACTAAACTTTAGTATCTGCTGTTTTATTCTGTGTTTAGGAGTGGTGAACCTTATACGCCAACCGATTAACACCTGGTATATATTCTTCGGAGTATTGACAACCTTCATAAGTTGCCTCTACTGGTCTCACTATTATTCACGACAGTATCGGGCGTTTAAGATTATATTCAAAGTAATACTCTGCCTGTTTGTGCTTGTGGTACTCGCCGGGCTAGCTTACTGTGGCTTGTTTTTCTGGACATGGTCGTCGTAAACTAAAAGAGCCAAGCTGAAATCATGAAAAAGACCATCCCGTTAAGGATGGTCTTTTTATAATTCGGCACCGTGCTATTTTCCCAGGCTTAAAAACCAAGTATTGTAACCGCTACGAAGCTTAACTGCTGTGTTCGGAATGGGAACAGGTGTTTCCCTCGTGCTATGGGCACCGA
>DHXQ01000005.1:12194-12645 GCA_002413755.1 Candidatus Saccharibacteria bacterium UBA5152
TCGGTGTCCATTGATGTTACAAAAATAGACGGATTAGATAATTAAGAAGCAAAATTCATGCAAACGTGGTGATATTCACCAATAACTAGTCAAATTGCACTTCTCTCATTCAGCGCCGCGCTTTGGGGAGTAAACTCCTGACTCTGCCCGGAACGAATGAGAGAACGTAAAAAGTCAATGTCCCTATTAGTACGCTTCGGCTACGTATATTACTATACTTCCACCTTGCGCCTATCAACCAGATCGTCTTTCTGGGGGATCTAGAGAAATCTAATCTTGAGGTTAGTTTCGCGCTTAATATGCTTTCAGCGCTTATCTAGTCCGCACGATAGCTACTCAGCAATGCCATTGGTATGACAACTGATACACCAGCGGTGCGTTCACCCCGGTCCTCTCGTACTAGGGGCAAATCCTCTCAAATTTCTTATCGTCCACAGCGGATATAAACCGA
>DHXQ01000043.1:0-4354 GCA_002413755.1 Candidatus Saccharibacteria bacterium UBA5152
ATCTACAAATATAGCTACTGGACTGTGAACTATTTTTTAGCGGCGGTGCGTTTGTTGCCGAAAGAGCGCTTGAAGGGCTTCTTGGTGCTCGAAGTCGCGGCTAACAGATCCATACACTCCACTTCGGTCAGGGTCTTCGGGTCTTTGTCCTTGGGGATCTTGGCATTCTTCTTGCCGTCGGTGATGTATGGGCCGTAACGGCCGTTCAGTACTTGGATAGCGCCGTCTTTGAAGGAGTTGATGTACTTCTCGGCGTCTTTTTTGAGCTTCTCCGCATACAGTTCGCGGGCTTCGGCTTCGGTGATGTCACGGGGATCGAGCGGTTTGATCGAGACAAATGTCTTATCGATCTGGATATACGGCCCAAAGCGGCCGATGTTAGCTTTGATGGTCTGGCCATCAGGGGTGGTACCGACGGTGCGCGGCAGTTTGAACATCTCGAGCGCCTGCTCAAGCGTGACGTTTTCGATCTTGGCGCCGGCGGGCATTGGCGCAAACTGCGGCTTGTTGGCCGGATCTTTGTCGTCCTTGTCGGGGTTACCGAGCTGCAGCATCGGGCCAAAGCGGCCGAAGCGGGCCAAAATCGGCTTACCGGACTTGGGGTCGATGCCGATTTCCCGGGCTTGGGCGACGCTGGCGCGGTCGATGCCGCCGGATTCAGTGATCAGCTTGTGGAACGGATTGTAGAACTCATCAAGCATCTTGTTGCGCTGCAGTGTGCCGTCGGCAATCTGGTCAAACTCGCCTTCCACGTCGGCGGTGAAGCCGTAATCGACGATCTGGTCGAAGTGGTTGGCCAGGAAGTCACTGACCACCTGCCCGGCTGGGGTCGGTACGAGTTTACCCCGGTCAGAGCCAGTCTTCTCCTGGACCACTTCCCTGTTGACTGCCGCCGCTGCCTTAGAATTATCCAGGTTGAGCATGATGATATCGCGGGGCGTGCCTTCGTTCTCGCCCTTGACGGCGTAGCCGCGGACCTGAACGGTGTTAATAATCGTGGCGTAGGTGCTCGGGCGGCCAATGCCCAGCTCTTCGAGCTTTTTGACCAATGCACCTTCGGAATAGCGGGCGGGAGGTCGGGCGAACACCTGGCGGGCATTGGCCGACTCCAGGTTGAGATCATCGCCACTGGTGACGGCTGGCAAAATGTCAGCCTCCTTGGACGAAGCACCGTAGACGCGCAGGAAACCGTCGAAGATGATGACTTCGCCCTTGGCTTCAAAGACTTGCTTGCCGCTGCTGATAGTGATCGTCACGGTGGTCTTCTCGAGCTTGGCGGGCGCCATCTGGCTGGATAGTGTGCGGCGGCGGATCAGGTCGTAGAGGCGCTGATCATATTCGTTGCTGCTGCCCTGGACGGTGGCAACATCGGTTGGACGAATGGCTTCGTGGGCTTCCTGGGCACTGGCGGACTTGGTCTTGAAGGTCCGGAATTGGTGATACTGCTCGCCGAATTCGCTCTTGATATATTCGGTCATTTGGCTGAGGGCCTGGCCGCTCAAGTTGACGGAGTCGGTACGCATGTAGGTGATCTTACCCTCTTGGTAGAGCTTCTGGGCGCTGCTCATAGTGGCCTTGGCGCCGAAGCCGAGGCGGCTGTTGGCTTCCTGCTGCAAGCTGGAGGTCGTAAACGGTGGCCCAGGATTTCGGGTACTCGGGCTAGTGACAACGTCACTGACGCTAAAGGTGGCACCGAGCAGGCTCTCCAGGAACTTCTGGGCTTCGGCCTCTGTGGCGAACTTCTTGGGGAGTTCGGCCTTCATCTCGGTAGCGTCGCCTGCCTTGGCACCGGGCACGGTGAAGACGGCGCTGACCTTGAATGAGAATGAGCCGTTGAAGGCGTCGATTTCGCGTTCCCGCTCGACGAGCAAGCGGACAGCCGGCGACTGGACGCGGCCGGCCGATTTGCCGCCGGGTACCTTTTGCCAGACGACTGGTGATAATTCGAACCCGACCAGGCGGTCGAGGATCTGGCGGGCCTGCTGGGCGGCCACGAGGTTCATGTCGACGTTACGGGGGTTTTTGACGGCTTCTTCGATGGCGCCCTTGGTGATCTCGTGGAAGACGATGCGCTTGGTCTTGATGGGGTCTAATTTGAGAACTTCACAGAGGTGCCAGGCGATCGCCTCGCCTTCGCGGTCTTCATCGGTGGCTAGCCAGACATCATCGGCTGTCTTGACGGCGCGCTTGAGCTCGGCAGCCACCTTTTTCTTATCGGGATCAACTTCATAGACTGTTTTGTAGCCATCTTTGGTGTCGATGGGCGCTGTGCCGTCTTTGGTCTTTTTGACGATACTACGAATATGCCCGACGCTACTGAGGACGGTAAAATCTTTGCCAAGGTACTTTTCGATGGTTTTGGCCTTGGCTGGGCTTTCAACAATTACTAAATTTTTGCTCATATATATAGATCAATCTCACTTGTGCGGCACTATGCGCTTTATGGTCTCTTTAGTATACGTGCTTATGTACGTATCTATAAGTCTTGACACGAATGCCTAGCATACAGAAGTTGCCGAAAATAGTAAAGCGTGGGCTTTAAGGTAATAACATGAGCATAATAAAAGTAATGTAAGAAATCTTACACATAATGCTTGACAACCTATCCTTAAAAGCGTAAAACATATACTATAAAGTAAGTTAAGGCAAGACGCTGACCACAAGCCGCTACCTGTTGTACGAACAGAAGCGGTTTTTTATTTTGTGATGGTGGTAATGCATAAGGAGAATGAAATACTATGGATCTAAATGTATATGGACGTATCGGCGACCGTGAACATGGTCGGGCACTTGTTGAATTTAACCAAGGGCATGAAATAATGGCTCGCGCGGCTCATCGCCACGCAGCTGAAGCACCGGAAACAGAAGTATTTGAACTTGCTGAATCAGTCGAAACTGCTGTTGAGCCAGAAGCAATGCCTGTCTTCCAATATCGTGCCCCCGAGCCTATTATCGGTAGCTGGGCTCTTTGTAATGCAAGCGCCCCAGCACAAACTGAAATCTACCGCTTGTGGCGCTAAACTAACAAATACTGTAAAAATTAAAGACCGCTCAAAATGAGCGGTCTTTAATTTTCTGGGTTAGCTTAGAAGTAATTGTTGAGCTGGATGCCGAGCCAGATGCCACCGAGGGAGCCGACGGTGCTGAGCAGAATGGTCCAGATGCCGAACTGGTTGCCGTGATCCAGCAGCGTGCCGATGCCGCCACCGACGAGACCACCGATGAAGATACCGAAGGTAATGAGTTTTTTCATACTTTCAGTCTAGCATAAGCGACTTATCTGGCGTCTCTGCTTCTAGAGTTGCAAGATCATGTACGATCTCGGCGCTTGCCTCCAGCCAACCATCGGCGCTTGCGGTTCTCAGTCCGATCGTAGCCGTGTCTCCGCTGATTTCGAGTGAACGGACGTCCGGCCCCGCTTCGATTAGCTCGATGATGCGACACAAATCCCGGTGGTTGGGCATGATGTAGGGAACGACCTTGGCTTCGGGATTTTCCTTTAGGTTTTCTACGAGGTCTCTTGCTCGCTTTGAGTATACGAGGCCTGAAATAGCGAGACCCTTACACGTAACGGTCGGCACTCCGCAGTGTTCACTGACGCGTACAACTAAGTTGCCCGGGTTCGCTTTGTTTGGCTTCAAAGTTTCCGTCATTGTCATGAGATGATAATACCATATCTACCGA
This sequence comes from Candidatus Saccharibacteria bacterium UBA5152, assembly GCA_002413755.1. Taxonomy (GTDB): domain Bacteria; phylum Patescibacteriota; class Saccharimonadia; order Saccharimonadales; family UBA4665; genus UBA4665. The sequence continues at coordinate 3,685 of DHXQ01000043.1, forward strand.
GCTGCCCAATGGTTGTTACCGAGGGCTTTGATCTTGCCGGTAATCTCCATCATAGTCAGTGCCTGGTTGAACTCGGTGACGGCTAGTTCTGATCGGGCTAAAAGTTCTTCGCCAGTTGTGATCGTGTCCTTGAGTAGGTCGAGCAACCTCTGCTCCACTGCGCTGCCACCGCGGACTGGCGGCTTCGGCAGCGGCGCCGCCAAATGCAGGACATCCAGTACGTCCTGGGTACAGGTTGCCGGCTGGGCCCGGGTAGTTCGCAATAGGTTATTGGTACCTTCGGAATATGGCTTGGTAATGTCCCCGGGCACGGCGAGGACTTCTCGGCCCTGGTTGAGTGCAAACCCGGCGGTGTGCATAGTGCCGCTATCTTTGGCGGCTTCGGTAATCAACAGCGCGTTACTGATACCGGCGACGATCCGGTTGCGCTCGATAAATTGATTCTTGTAGGCAATATCCGAGCCGATCGGATATTCGCTGATCAGTGCCCCGCCCTGGTTGATAATACGTTCGGCGAGCTGCGTGTGGGCCGTCGGATATATCCGGCTCAGTGAACCGGGCAGTACAGCGATGGTTTGGCCGCCGGCGGCTAGGGCGGCCTCGTGAGCTAGCTTGTCGACACCGAAGGCCAGCCCACTGACAATGACGATTCCCTGCCCGGCCAGTTCGC
>DHXQ01000043.1:4550-11464 GCA_002413755.1 Candidatus Saccharibacteria bacterium UBA5152
TCGTCGAGGTTGCGGCTGCAAATGTAGAGTTCTTCGACGGGTGGATCAATGCCCTTAAAGATCTGAGCATAGGCCGAATCGGCGACTCGTAAGGTTTGTAGGCAGCTGGCGTATTCATTGAAAAACTTCATGTCCACTACATTGCTACGTGGCGTGCCAGGTCGTCAAGCCGTAAAATTTACTACTACTTTGACATTCAGCTCAGCGCGTAAAATAATATGCAGGCATGTTTACGTATGATGAGTATCGAGATGTATGTGACAGTTACGGCGTCGGGCTTAACGACAGTCTGAACAATGCTGCCCGCGATAGTAGCGTCTATGGTAATATCTATACCCCTTCGCCCACGCTGGCAGCTGTAGCAAATGCCGGTAAACTGGTCCGAGTGCCGAAGCCGCGGGCATTGAGCGTTGAGCCATTTCCTGAAGAAGCCTTCGAAATCGAGGATATCGGTATGCACAGCCTGGTAGCAATTGTGAATGCGTCCCACAGTCGCGTTACCCGACCGCGGCCGCTGCCAGCCGATAGCTTCCATTTCAAACATGTCATAAAGCGCGACGTGAGAGATATCAACACCTGTGCCAGGGCTGACAATTATTTCTATAAGACAATCACTGATATCGCCACAGATTACCGTGGTTCCGAAACCGGGTACCATATCATCAGAAAGGGTGTGACGCCAATCCTCCTAACGAAATACCGGGGCGAACCTTCGTCGTTATCTCTGGTCGACATGGTTATAAATGGCTTCCCCTTCCCTAGGGGCTCATTATTCAGAGCTGACATTGCGTTGCGGGCGTTCGGGGCGGGTGCGGTTCGTGAGGGCGCGACCAGGTTCGCTGTCTATTCTGGTGCCGCCGAAATCCTACCGCATACCGCAATCGCCAGACTGACTTTCCTGCGGTTGTCGGCGCTGTGTTTACCGTCTGGCGAACGGGGCCGATTTAAATCGGGAAAACCTAGACTGTCTAACGTGGATGAGACGGTCAGAGATACTCTGACCATCGACGATATCCGTCGGCAGTTAGCCGAACTGATAAAAGCTAACCCCGCCAGGCGTCGTCGCTAAGCATAATCGAAAATTATAGCTTATGCTAATAAATGACAAAAGCACAAATACGTTGAAAAGTATTGACAATTACGTACTCTTTTGCTAAAATAGCAACCTGTAAGTCAAGTAAGCGCAAGCGAGCTCTGACTACGCACCTTATACCCCCCAATTCTAACAATTTGTTAGATTGTTTTAGAACGTGCTGCTGGTCTAAGTTGTTACCCTCCACTTACCTTTAGCTCGACTACCACTTTGGTGGGAGTGTCAGCGTTCTAAAGCATACTAACCCCTTTAACCCCGCATTCCCCCTCGTTTATTTTGAGCTGTGGCGAATCGCGGAAAAACCTCTGAGTGGGCCGGTAGCTATCTTTTATTAGATAGCTCACCGGAGGCCTTCAAGGTGGGTTGAAGGGTGTTTCTAGCGGAGAACCCCGTGGTTCTCCTCTAAAAAAGCCCTACAAGCGGTGCCCACCCCCTCTTGTAGGGCTTTTTTAGTATCTGTGATTTCGAGTGATTAATTGACGTAAGTATTATAATGTACTATAATAATTGATTATGAGTACCGATGAAGAAAGATCATTTTTTAATCTAAACCAAGTCGATCTTGAGGCTTTGGACATAGTAGGATATCAACGTGAGTGGCCATTAGAAGATGCCTGGGCACTGGCTAAACGGGCGCAAAAGCGGCTTACTTCTACAGCGGATCACATTGATAAAATTCAAGGCGAATATGCCGGTAACGAATTACCAATCGAACGTTGGGCTGAGCACTCTACGGCTCAGCAGCAATATACCGTTCTCAACCGGATTATTGGCCGAGTCGTACACGGTGTTGGCGACGAAGCCGAAACATATGTTAACGGGCTGTCTCAAGCCCAGATTGACGACATATTCTTTAACCGTAAGGAACCGCAGTAATGTTGCCAAATCGTGAAGGTCTATCCCCAGTGAATAAGCGAAATGTAGTAAAGAGCTACATTGCGACTGTTATTAAGCTGGCACAAAGGCCTGGCTTTGTCATGTCCGATGAAGTCCTGGGCGACCTGGACACTTTGCAAGAGGAAATTGAAAAGGTGCAACACGCGCTGAACGGTCATAGCGGGATCGCAGAACTGATACGGGTGACGATAAAGCGGCCGCGCGGCCTTTATCCTGATGAGGTTGAAGCGCTTAGTGAGATCGCCGCTATTCGGGCGCAATATGAAAAGCTGGAACCGGTGCCGGTGCTGGAGTCTGGTCTAGAGCAGGAAGTTCCGGGTCTCGGGCAGCAGTTCGGCCCCGAAGACGAGCTCGCTGAGGATAGCGTTGGTCTCGCGCAGTAGCTCAGGCATGTGGCTCAGTTCATCTTTACTAAACTTTTGGAGGACGAAATCGGCGCTGTCGATCTGCTCGGGGTGCTTCGGGCCGATGCCGATGCGAATCCGGCCATAGGCCTCGCCAATCGTGTCGGTGATGGATTTGATACCGTTGTGGCCGGCGGCACTGCCGCCGCGGCGCAGGCGGATGTGGCCGAAGTCGATATCCAGTTCGTCGTGCACCACGAAGGTGTAGTTGGGGTGGGCTTTATAAAAATTGCTGACCAGCTGCACTGCTTCCCCACTGAGGTTCATGAAGGTCGTCGGTTTGACGGCGATCACCCGGGCTTCGCCCATTTGGCCCATGGCGACATGGCATTTGAGGTCCTTCTTGACCATCCAGGAGCCCATGTCGCTGTTTTTATCGACGAAGGCGTCAATGCATGCGAAGCCGATGTTGTGGCGCGTAGAATCGTATTCTGGACCGACATTGCCCAGCCCGACCAGCAAAATGGTCTTATTGAGGCCGGGAGTGACGTAATTGACGGGGTTGGAGACTTGCGGACGGTTGGCGAAGAGTGACATATCTACCCTAGTATACCCTACTGCGGGCGCTTGAGGCCGGCGCGGGAGTTGTGCTTGCGCGGCGCTAGCGTCGGGCTGTTGCCGTGCTTGTGGGTTTCATGCTTTTCGATAAACCAGAGTTGGAGGGCGCTGCCCTCGAAGCCGAAACGTTGGCGCAGGTTACGCTCCAGGTAACGGCGGTAGCTCCAGTGAATGAACTGGGTCTGGCTGCTGAAGATCTTGAAGGCTGGCGTTTTATTATCCGTCTCTTGGACCATATAGTTCAGCTTCGGCATGCGGTTCTTGAGGCCGGCTGGCGGGTGGGCATCGACCATTTCACGGAGCCACTTGTTGAGCTCGCGGGTGGAGATGCGCTGCTTGCGCTGTGTGTCGATTTCGGTGGCAATGTCGAAGACTTTGGTGACGTTCTGGCCGGTGACCGAGCTGGTGAATAACAGCGGTGCCCACGGCACGAAGTCGTAGGTCTGGCGTAGCTCGTTGGCGATGCGGTCGCGGGCAAACGGATCAGATTCAATAACAGTTTCGGTGACGGTGTCGCCGAATTCATTGATGGTATCATGCTGGACTTCTTGCTTGATGGTGTCCCATTTACTGACGACCAGGACGAGGCCCTTGCCTGACTCTTTGACCAGGCCGGCGATCTTTTGGTCGAGCTGGACGTTGAGCTCGTTGGCTTCCATAAGGACGAAACAAACGTCGGCCTGCTCGATGGCGGCCAGGGCGCGGACAACGCTGAATTTCTCGATACCGACCTCGATCTTGCCGGAGCGGCGGATACCGGCGGTATCCATGATCTCCACTTCCCTACCCTTGTAGCGGACGATGGCCCGGTTGATGTCGCGAGTCGTGCCGGCGCGCTCGCTGACGATGGCCTGCTGCTTGACGGCCAGACTATTGAACAGGCTGGATTTACCAACATTTGGACGGCCGATGATGGCGATGCGCAGGCGGTCGTCATCTTCCAGTTCACTGACGGCTGGGATAATCTTGGCCAGCTGGCTGAGGAGGCTGTCCATGCCCGAGTTCTGGGTGGTGCTGGTGTGGACGATGGTTTTGATACCGAGTTTGACGAAGTTACCGAGCTCGGCCTGGGCAGTGGCACTGCGGGCTTTGTCGACCTTGTTGACAACGAGGAAGACGGGTTTGCGGCTCTTGAGGGCCATCTTGGCGACACGACGATCCTCTTCGGTGATAACGATGTTAGCTTCGACGACCACCCAGATGACGTCGGCGCTGTCAGCGGCCTGCTGGATCTGTTCCTGGATGGTAAATTCGAACTCGTCGTTTGGGTCTTTGATACCAGCAGTGTCGACCAGCCAGAAGTTGTTGATCTCGCCGTCACTACTCCTGATGTCGGCCTTGGCCATGATGCTATCGCGGGTCGTGCCGGCTTCGCGGGCCACAATCGCTTCGCGCCGATCGAGGATGGCATTAAACAAGCTGGATTTACCAACGTTGGCGCGGCCTACAATGGCGACGATCGGAAGCTTTTTACTCATTACCCCTAGTATAACAGATAAGAGCGTTGACACCAACCCCTGATGAGTATATAAATTAGATATTCGTCACACACCGTGGTGAAGTACCGATGTCTTCGAAGGGGACAGGCACATGCCCAAAGAAGTTGTACACAGCACCACAGCGTTTCTGCTGGCTACAGCCGCCCGTACCGCCCTGATGGTTGTAGTTGCAGTTGCGCTTGACTTCTCATTCGCGGAGTTCAACCGTCACCACTGGCTTTTCTCAGTCACCTTACTGTGCCCAGCGTTCATCTGGTGCGCCCGACTCTTTGGCAAAGTGACGTTCGCCTACCTCGTGGCGGCGATCTTCCTTCTGTTCATGCTCGTCGACCTAGCAGTCTTGCTCGGCCAAACGCTTTCGTCATGAACAACCAGGTACGATCCCCGTACTATTGCCAGCGGATAGCTCAGTGCGCATCGAAGATGCATTGGGCCACGGTGGTAGCGAATCCGAACCGCGCTCTCTGTGCAATAACTGATCGAGGACTCCGCGTTCTCCTTTTAGCACTTCAGACGCGGTTTTTTCACGCCCTAAAATGCCCCAAATATTAGGGATATTTAGCGGACGACGATACCGTCGAGGTCCATGTAGGTACCGGACAGCTTGGTAACTTTGATGGTGTGCTTGGCGTTAGTCAGACCAGTTTTGCTAAAGATAGTCTGTTGGAATAGATTACTCGTAGCGTTCTGGCTGACAGTGACGGCAGTGCCGCCGTCGATGGAAACACTGACATTTCCACGGTCCCGATTCTTCTCGGTGATCAGCTTTACGCTGGTGCCGGTAAACGTCAGACTGTACGATGCGCCGTTACGTTTTGTGTAATGGATACCGCGAGCGACGTCCGGCATGGTACCGTTGCGGTTCTGCGAACTGGTAAAGTCGGTTGTGCCGCTACTGGTGCTGTAGACGATCCGGGTGTCAGTATCATTGATGATCGTCGGATCGGCGACGATGCGGGTATTACCGAAGGCATCTTTGACGGTCATGCTGTAGAGCAACGATGTTCCCTTCGCGACGCCGCTGTCCGTAAAGCTCCATGAGGTGGACTTCCAAAAGCGTGATTCGACGGTCTTGGTAGCCAATACGGTGCTGCTGCCCTTGCGGGTGACGGCGTAGGTCAGCGGGCCATTGTCCGGGTCGCTGGTCGGATAAATCCGGACTAGTGATTTGCCAGTGCTATCGGCCGGATTGGCATACAGCGTGTAGCCTGATTCGTGGTACCGGCCGCTATAGGCCAGCGGACCGATCTTATTGGGGGCAAATGCCTTGACCGCGTAGCGGACGAGGCCCTGCTGCGGTGTACCATTGGCGGTCGTAAATTCGCCGCCGAGGGCGATGTAATTGCTGTTGCCGACAACTGACCAGGCGGCTTGTCCGGAACCACTAACGGTACCAGTGTTGAGGACTGGGAACCAGTTGAGGAGTGTACCGTCCGGGATGCCTTGGAAGCTGGGATAGTTGCCGCCAACGCCTGGACCGTTGGTGCCGGTTTTGTAGGTTGTCTCAGCCAGGGCGCGCTGCGATTCCTGACTCGGGTAACCACCAATGGCCGTACAGTTGTGGGCATGGCTGACGCTGTAGAGCACTTGGCCGACTGGGAAGGCGTCGTACGAGTCGCCTTGGCAATCGTTGGCCCAGATCAGCGCGCCGGTAGTTGGGCTGATAGCCGCCCGACCCTCGAATGAACCGGGGTGTTTGATGCCCGGCAAGTACGTGAAAGCGGTCAGATATACCTGACTGGCATCGGCCGACAGGCTGGTAATACCGAGGGCGCTGGCGCTGCTGCCTGAGGGCGGCTGCATGCGGATTGGGAACGAGCTGCTCTGACTGGCCCAGCTGACGTTGGCGCCAGTAGTAAGTTTGACGGCACCTAATGAATAATAAGTTGCACCGTTAATCTTGGTGAATGATCCGCCGACGACCAGATTGCCTTGGGTCTTCGTGACGGCCAGGGCAGCCACGTTGGTCCCCGTGACATCGGCTCTCCACCCAGTATTAATAGTGCCGTTGGCGTTGAAGGCCGCTAATTTCGAACGGGCTTGGCCGCCGGCAGCGCTGAAGTAACCACCGAGATAAGCCTGGGTATTGGTCGCGGCCACAGAGTTAACCTTACCGTTGACACCGCTAAAGCCGCTGAGGACTTTGTTGGTTGTCAGGTCGAAGGCTGCGAAATTGGCGTGGGCTTGGCCGTCAACGGTCGTAAAGCCGCCACCGACGTACAAGCGGGTGCCGTCCGGCGAAATGGCAATACCCTTGCCTTCGGCGGTGCCGCCGGTCAGGGTATGGACGAATGTAGTGTCGATGGCTCCGGTCGTGATGTCGTACTTGATCAGACTGTCGCGAGTAACGGTCCCTGTCCCGCCCTTAGCGACACCAGCTGGGCGAGCGGTTGTAAACTTACCCGTGGCATAGACTTTGTTACCAAGGATTGCCTGCTTCCAGACGATGCCGTCGATCTGGAC
>DHXQ01000043.1:11735-13595 GCA_002413755.1 Candidatus Saccharibacteria bacterium UBA5152
TGTTATCACTATAACTCTCCCCTGCTTGCTGACCGATCTGGAAGAGAGCTTTCCAGGAATTGTAAACTTGGCGATACGAGCGAGTGTATGGGTTATATTCATGCCCATATTATAACATAACACCCCGTTTATTTCAAAGTTCTTGTGCTTATATCTTGCGGTATTCGCCGCTGGCGAGATTGCCGAGCTGGTAGCTGCCAAACACCGTGCGGTGCAGGCTCGTGACTTCGTAGCCCAGGGCGCTAAATGTCCGGCGGATCTGGCGGTTGCGGCCTTCGTGCATGGTGACATTCCAGGCCAGGTCGTTGCCTTCGCGAGTCCGGTCGAGCTGTAATTTGCTGACGCCGTCCGGCAAGCTAATGCCATGGTCGATAATCATTTGGCGGTGCAGCGGCGCCAGCGGTTTGTCGAGTTTGACCTGATAGACCTTGGTCTTCTGGTACTTCGGATGGGTTAATTCCTGGGCCAGCGCCCCGTCGTTGGTCAACAGGATCAGGCCGCTGGAATCTTTGTCGAGGCGTCCGACGGGCTTGAGGATGGCCAGTTCTGGTGGTAACAGGTCGTAGAGCGTACGGTTGCCCTGCCCTTCGCGGCTACAGACGTAGCCGACCGGTTTGTTGAGGATAACGGTCAAGGTATTGACAGGCGGTGTAATAGCGGCCCCGTCAAGGGTCACGCTATCTCCGTCGCCAATCTGTTGGCCAACGCTGGGCGTGCCGCCGTTGACGGTTACTCGATTGCGATATATGGCGTCATCGGCGGCACGCCGGCTCAAGCCGGTACTGAGGGCGATGTATTTATTGAGGCGCATCACTTTAGTATACGGCACTCAGGCTGTTAGAGGGCGACGGCGTTGGGATCGAGGCCATTGTTGGCCTTGGGTGGTTCGGGCATGGTGACGACCTGGCTGGGGTCGACGCCGTCAACTGGGGCGGCGGCGGGTGCGTCAGTGACTGGCGTTGGACCAGTGGTAACCTGGGCAGCTTGGACGGCACCATTTTTGGCTTCTTCTAGTGACAGCAGCTGATGGATGTCGGGCTTATCGCCGTGGTCGATTGGCGAGATTGTTTTCTTGGGGATGCGGGTGGTTTGGGCGTCAACCAAAGGAGCGTCAGAGGTAGCGCTCGGCGATTCCGGTGGTGCGATCGGGCGTGGCGTCGCTGCCGGTACATCTGAAGGGTCTAACTCAGGCTCGCCAGATGGAGCACCCATGATTGGTGCTGTCACGTCGGCGCTCGTCTGGCCTTGGGCCATCATCGAATCAATGGCACTGGAGACAACCTGGTCGCCGGCTTGTTGTGGCTCGACGGGAGCTGGCAGTTCCATTTCGACGGGAGGTTCCGATGCTGGTGCAGCCGCTGTTTCCCCTGGCTCAGATGGTTCTTCGGTGGCTGGGGTGGTACTAACGTCCTGGACGGATAAGTTGCCCATGTCGGGGGCGCCATCATCTTTGGCGTATTCGTCTTCGCTCTCATCTGTTGGTGGGTCGGAAACGAGGTTCTGACCGCCGAGGTCGCTGGCCACCGTGTCTGGAGCCGCAGCTTCTGGGGCTGGTGCCTTGTCGGTATCTGTTAGGAACTGGCTAATCTGGTTCTCGAGGGCTGATTCTTCTTGAGAGCTGGTCTGGGCGTTGGTGAGTTCGGCTTCGGCTGCGTCCGGCTCAGGCGCGTCCGGCGGGACGACTGTGATGGCTGGCGCATCCGAAGCCACGGTGGTATCGTCAGTCGCAGGATTGGTGCCAATGCTGGGGGCAGCGGGGAGATCGACTACAGCTTGGTCTGAATCCTGTGTTGCTGGCGGTACGGCGAGGTCAATCACCGGCGCCGGAACGGGGTCAGGCTCGGCGATTGAGGCTGGAGC
>DHXQ01000043.1:13850-18721 GCA_002413755.1 Candidatus Saccharibacteria bacterium UBA5152
CGGGCGTTATCTTCGGCCTGGCTGAGGGCTGTTAACATGATGACTTTGACGTCGCGCAGGGCGTCGGTATTGCGCAGGATGTCGAGCATTTCAAAACCACTGATTTTGGGCATCATAACGTCGGTGATGATGAGCTGCGGGCGTTCTTTGGAAGCCAGCGCCAGGGCGGCTTCACCATCTTCGGCTGCGACAATTTCATAACCCTCGGCTGCCAAACGCGCCTGGTAGATCTCGCGTAGGTTATTGTCATCTTCGACAAGCAAAATTTTCGTCATCTCTATCGCCCCTGTAATCTAGTGTTAATTTGAAGTGCTAGTGCTTGGTGGTATTGTATCATATCGCTATTCTGGTGCTGCCTGGTACATTTGGGTGCTCTGAATCTTCGCGACTTGCTGGCTGTTCAGTCGAGGTAAGTTAATAAAAAAGGTACTGCCCTTGCCCAGGCTACTTTCCACCCAAATCCGGCCTTGATAGAGTTCAACGATCTTACGACAGATGAACAACCCTAGTCCGGTACCACCGATGGTGCGGGTGGCGGAGTTGTCGACACGGTAGAATTTCTGGAATAAGTGACCGGTATCTTCGGTCGGTATGCCGTTACCTGTGTCGCGGACGTAGAACTGGACGACTTCATCGTTGCCGGTCAGGCCGATAGAGATTGTGCCGCCATCGGTGTATTTAACGGCGTTGTCGAACAGGTTGGTGACGACTTCACGCATCCGGTCGGGGTCGATCAGGGTGTAGTACAGCGGTCGGATGACCTTGGTGTTGGCGGTGTTGGCGGTGTCGATGGTATTGCTGACACCAGTCACAAACTGAACCCCGAGTTGCTTCTTATCGGCGGCAAAGCGCAGATCATCGGTCAGTTGCTGCAAATAACTGCCCATCTCGACTGGCACGGGGTGACTGCTCAGGCGGCCGTCTTCGGCCTTGGCACTGGTCAGGAGGTCCTGAAACAGCTGACCAAGGTGCTGGGTACTGGTGTGGGCTTTTTCTAGGTATTCACGGGCCCGGCTGTCGATGATGCTGACCTTGTCGTTGAGCGCCAGCGCCAAATAGCCTTCGATAGCAGCCACGGGTGTGCGCATTTCGTGGCTGGCGGTACTGACGAATTCGCCGCGGCGCTGCTCTTCGGCGCGCTCGGCGGTCATGTCACGGAAGGTAGCAACAGCGGCGAAGACCTTTTGCTGGGCGCCTATCAGGGGCGAAATGGTCAGGCTGATCGCCAGGCGCTTGCCCGAGCTGGTGATCAGTTCGGCATCTTTGACGTGAATGGTGGCTTTTTCGGTAAAGACCCGACGCGTCGGGTCGGTTTCTGGCGGATAGGGCTGGCCTTTGCTATCGACAATCTTCACGACAGTTGCCAGTTCCAGATTGGTAGCGTCGGCACCGCTCCAGCCAGTGATGCTGGCCGCCCCTGGGTTGAAAGAATGAATAACTAATTGGTCATCAAACAGTACTACGCCGTCTTCGATGGCATTGACGATGATATCGGCCTTTTGCTGCTCATCGCGCAGTGCGGACGCTAACTTATTTACGGAGTTCGGGCTTGCTAAATGTTTGCGCCTGGCACGCCATATTAACCAGGCTCCCACGCCGACCAAAATGGCCGTCGCGGCGCTGACTAATATAGCCATCTCCGAGGTCAGACTCATAATGGCAGCAAATCCGGTGTTTGTGTTGCTATATAGATACATAATCGCTTAAGTTTATTATGCGCCCTGTCAGTCTATATGCAAACATGCTTGTGGTTGTCGATTCTTCCCTGTTATGGTACGATATGTCGGTTAATTGATTGGTATCCCTCCGCCCTCACGCGGTCCCGTCGTCTAGTGGTCCAGGACGTCTGGTTCTCATCCAGAAAATCGCGGGTTCGACTCCCGCCGGGATCACCATGAAAAAACCCGAGCCTCAGGCTCGGGTTTTTTCATGCTCATTCTCGCAGAGAATGGAACCCGCAGGGTTCGGTCGTTAGTCATAGCCCCCAGCGCAGCGGGCGACTGGATTAACGTGCGCTCTTCCGCCGGGATCACCATTCGGCAATATGGGGGTATTATATTTATTAGTTTTACACCCTTTCGCCGTTTACGGCTCATCAGCACAACTTGCTTCATTTGTGGAGGGTCTTACGGGATGTGCATGTGTTTTGTATTGCAATCGCGATAAGCGATCAACACAGGCACATCCCGGGTCTGTCACTACTTGCGTAGTGACCTTACTCGGATACTGCTAGGCAGCGAACTGGTCTGTCGGAACCTCGCTGTCGACGTCGGACGACTTGTCGTCTGACGACTGGGTGAGGGACTTGATGTCGACGCCCGTGGTTGCACGAATTGTCTCCATGACGGTGGCGAGGCCGAGCGGAATGGCCGAGGTGAGCTGGGACATGATGTCGCCACCTTCGCCTGAGCCGTTGCCACCAGCAACCACCACCATCTTGTCGATCTGACCGATCTGTGCCGCGATGGCCTTGGCCATCTCGGGCATCACAGCGATCAGCTGCGGCAGGATGTTGAGACGCGCGGCCTCGGTGGTGTACAGCGCGAGCGCCGCCGCCAGTTCCTTCTGACCCTCGGCTTCCGCCTTGAGCTTGGCACCAATACCGGCTGCCTGAGCCCTGAGCTCGTTCTCGAGTGCCACGGAGGCTGCGGTGCGAGCACCGGCTGCGGCGTTGCCCTCGAGTTCTTGCTTCTTGGCGTCGGCTTCTGCCTCGGCGATAGCGGCTGCCTTCGTGCCTGCGGCCCGAGCGATAGCTGCCTCGCGTTCGGCGTTGGCCGGAGCGATGACGTCGGCCTGAAGGGCCTGCTGCTGCCGCTCGGCACGCTGCTGCTCGACGGCGATCTGAGCCTTGGTGCGCTCAAGTTCGACGGCGACCTCGGCCAGGACGACTGCCTTGTGGGCTTCGGCGTCTGCCTGCGGACCAGCCTGAGCTGCTCGCGCTTTGGCGGCGTTGACCTCGGTGTCGATCGCAGCTCGCTTGAGGGCGAGTCCACGCTCGGCGTCAGCGATAGCTGCATCGGCCAATGCTTTGGCGGTCTTCCCTTCCTGGTCTGCCTGGGCCGACTGGATGAGGGAGTCCCTCTGGGCGTTCGCCTCACCGATCTCAGCGTCTCGTGTGACCTCAGCGACGCGGGTGCGTCCGAGGGCGTCGAGGTAGTGGCTGTGATCGGAGACATCCCTGATAGTCAGGACGTCCAGTTCCATGCCGATGCTGTGCAGTGCCGCACCGGCCTCTTCTGACACGCTGTGTGCGAGCGTGTCGCGGTTGCCGTTGATGTCCTCGATGGTCATCTTGGCGCAGATGGCACGCATGTTGCCGGCGAGGATCTCGGTCAGCTGGTTGTTCAGCGTGACGCGATCGGCGTTCAGCCAGCGTTCGATCGCCGTGTTGAGCAGATCTTCGTCGGAGCCGAACTTGACGAGCGCGACGACGCTGAGCGAGAGACCGACTCCATTGAGGTCCCGGGCGTTGTCGACCTCCATGCGGATGTCGAACGGCGTCAGGTCCATGAAGTCGACTCGTTCGACGACAGGCATGCGGAAGCGCGCGCCGCCCTTGACGACCTTGGTCTTGCCTCGACCCGTGAAGACGGCCACCTTGTTGGGCGGTACCTTCACGTAGTTCTTGGCGTACAGGGCGGCGACGAGCAGGATCGCGATGACGATCAGCAGCACGACGATTGCGACGGTCGGGATGTTGGGCATGTCTTACTCCTCCACTTGGGGGTTTGCGAGTGGCATGACGGTCACGCCACGGGGGATGATGTCGATGATGACGACGGGCGTGTTCTGGGCGATGGCTTCTCCTTCTGTTGCAGAAACTGCACTCTGGGTGACACGGGCACCGTTGCGATCCAGAAAGACCACTTGGCCCATGTCGGTGGGGGTGATGGACAAGGTGATGACACCTTCAGTTCCTCGGTAGCTCGTGCGACTCAACAGCGTGTTTGATTGCTGTTTTGCGAGTGGTTTGAGCACCAGGAAGAATGTGCCCGCGCCGACGGCAACAAAGCCGAGAGCAGCGAGTAGCCACGCCAAAGTTGCGGGCGCGCCTGAGGATGCGGTTAGGTAGCCAATGCCACCAAAACCGACCATGGATGCCGCGATGACCTTCACGCTGAACCACGAGGGTGTGTTCAGGTCATGCGAGCTGCCTACGTCGTGACCGACTTCGATGTCGTGAGAGATTTCAATCTCATGCTCAAAGACTTCTCCGAGGAGAAGGCTGAAAAGCAGGAGGAGAAACCCCACGGCGCCGATAGCCAGAAAGACCGTCTCTGACGTGTCCACCGTTGCTCCGTTCTACTAGTGTATCCGAATAAATTGTCAATGATCCTCAAGGAATCTGTTACGTGGAGATTACTCCTCACATCCGAGAATATGACAAGGACTGATTATACAATTTTTATGGTTTTATTGCAATACTATATTGTAAAATCTATCATTATACTGAATAAAGGTTAAAGACGTCCTTCTGTGAGACTGCATCTGGGCACGATTTAGGCTTACAGAATGTTCTGTTTCACGGCGCGGTTGCCTGTAATAATGCCGAGTTCGGGATTGCCGCGGGTGTGTTTGCGGCGGTATGTTTCGCCGTCTCTCAGAATAATGCCGTCGTGCCGTGCCTGATCGATGGCTTCTTGGGTGGCATGGTAACCATGCGGCAATGTCACCCTGTGGCCTACGACCTCGTGCTGGCGGCGGTCAGATCGTTCTTCGCCGGCCTGTTCGCTCTGTATTGCCGCATGGATGGCGGCCTTTTGGGTACGCAGCAGCTTCAGCCGCGGGACCATCAGATCGGTTATTTCACTCAAACGGTCGGTCTTGTCGTTGAATAATCTCGATTTCCCCTCGCCTTCTAGTGTCGGGAG
>DHXQ01000038.1 GCA_002413755.1 Candidatus Saccharibacteria bacterium UBA5152
CGTTACGTCACTATGGCGCACGCCGGCTATTTCCCGAAGAGCGAGCTCAAAACGCTGCGTAAGTTCGGCTCACGCTTGCAGGGCCACCCGGAACGTGTCCGGCTGCCCGGGCTAGAGACCACCAGTGGCCCACTAGGCTGCGGCGTCTCACAGGCCTGCGGCATCGCCCTGGCAATGCGGATGGACCAGATCAAGAACCGCTATGTTTACGTCGTCATGGGCGACGGTGAGCTCAACGAGGGCAACATCTGGGAAGGTGCCATGCTGGCCGGCAAGGAAAAGCTCCACAACATCATCGGTATCATTGACCGCAACAATATTCAGATTGACGGTCCCACCGAATCGGTCATGCCCCTCGAAGATCTCCGCGGTAAATGGGAAGCCTTCGGCTGGCACGTCCTGGAAGTCGATGGTAACGACATTGACGCCGTGATCGACGCCACGGCGATGGCGCGCTCGATTGTCGAGAGGCCAGTTATGATCATCGCCTACACCATCCCAGGCAAGGGCGTTGACTTCATGGAAGGCGACTTCCACTGGCACGGCATGCCGCCGAATCACGAGCAGGCTGTTAAAGCATTGCATGAATTACGGACCCTCGGTGGCCGGATACGGAGCGAGCATGAGTAAATACGTTCTTGATATCAATACCGAACTGGCGCAAGAGCCAATCCGCAAAGGCTTCGGCCGCGGTCTGCTAGAGGCCGGTAAGCGGAATGCCAATGTCGTGGCAGCTTGTGCCGACTTGACCGACTCCACCCAGATGAGCTTATTCAAGAATGAATTCCCAGCACGCTTTGTCGAAATTGGTGTGGCTGAGCAAAACCTCGTCACCGTTGGTGCCGGACTGGCGGCCATGGGCAAGATCCCGTTTGTCTCAAGTTATGCTGCTTTCAGCCCTGGCCGCAACTGGGAACAGATCCGCACCACGATTTGTCTGAACGAACGGGCCGTTAAGATTGTCGGTTCGCACGCTGGCGTCTCGGTTGGTCCAGATGGTGCCACTCACCAGATGCTGGAAGACATCGCCCTGATGCGTGTGCTACCAAAGATGGTGGTGATTGTACCCTGTGACGCCGTGGAAGCCGAGAAGGCGACGCTGGCGATGGCCGAGGACCCACGACCAAACTATCTGCGACTGGCCCGCGAAGCCTCACCGGTTATTACCAGCGCTGATGCACCATTCGAAATTGGCAAAGCCTACGTCCTGGAGCGTGGCACTGATGTCACGATCATAGCCTGCGGCACGATGGTCTACCAAGCCTTGGTGGCAGCCGAAAAGTTATACAAAGCCGGGATTGAAGCCGAAGTTATCAACGTCCCGACGATCAAGCCACTCGATACCGAAACTATCCTGAAGAGCGTTCGTACCACCGGTTGCGTAGTCACCGCCGAAGAAGGCCAGATCGCTGGCGGCCTCGGCGGGGCAATCGCTGAGCTCCTCGGTGAAGAACACCCCGTACCGATCATCCGCATCGGCATGAAAGACCACTTCGGTGAATCCGGCGAACCCAACGAACTGCTCAAGCATTTCGGGCTCGATGCCAAGCACATCGAACTGGCCGCCCATCACGTCGTCGACAAGAAAAAATAGTATTGCTCATACCGCTTCACCCCGTTGCAGTTTTTACTTCGCTTAACCATTAGCGTGATATACTGGCGGTATGCCTTTAACACTACGACAAATCCGTTCCAACAACGAAAAAGCTCGCGATACTATGGCGCGGGCGCGGGCCGAGCATTTTGCGCTCGGCGCCTTTAACCTCGACAACCAGGAAACCCTGCGGGCTGTCGCCCAAGCCGCCGCCAAGAAAAACGCGCCGGTACTGGTCGAGATCAGCCAGGGTGAAGTCGACTTCCTCGGACTCGACAACGTCCGCGACATGGTCGACAACTACAAAGCCCTGCTCGGTATCGAGATGTACATCAACCTCGACCACTCGCCGTCAGTCAGCGCCGCCAAGGCAGCAATTGATGCCGGTTATGAGTTTATCCATATCGACATTTCGCAGGCCCAACATGGTGCCACCGAAGAAGACATCATCGCCGCCACTCACGAAGTTGTCGACTATGCCAAAATGACCGGCGCGCTCGTCGAGAGTGAACCGCACTACTTCGGCGGCTCGTCAAACATTCACACCGAAGGCATCGACTACGCCGAGATCAAGAAGACCTTCAGCACCCCCGAGGGCTCGGCTGAATTTATCCATGCGACTGGTATCGACACCTATGCCGCAGCTGTCGGTAACCTCCACGGTAAGTATCCAGTTCCTAAGAAGCTCGACCTAGAACTCTTGCAGCGCATCCGTAAAGCCATCGATCCGGACTGCAACATCAGCCTGCACGGCGGCTCCGGCACGCCGTTGCACTACTTCGTTGATGCTGTCAGGATTGGTGTCACCAAGATCAACATCAACTCCGATATGCGCTACGCCTACCGCACAACGCTTGAAAAAGTCCTGAAGGATGACCCCACCGAATACGCCGTTATTAAGCTGATGCCCACCGTCATCGCTGCCGTCCAGGAAGTCGTCGAAGACAAGCTCAGCGCCTTCAACAGCGCTGGCAAAGCTCGCCCGTAGCACCGCTTTCAAAGCCGAGTCTGGCGGTATACCTCGTTTTGCTATTTTTAATATGTAACCAGAAAGTTACTTCAAGTCCTCTGTTTTAATGTGAACTTCTGGTTACATTTGGGAATCGGGAAATGGCATGGGGGCTTTTGCTAAACAAACCAGCAAGGGGTTATACTTATGATTATAAGGATATACACAACATGGGATTTTTAGACGATATGTTCAAAATGGTGCAATCTGGCGAGCTTGAGAAAAAGCTTGGTAGTGCTGCCGATACCCTCGATAAAGTCCTCGACACCGCCGAAAAGGGCCTCAACAAGGCCGAAAATAAGGTCACGGGCATCAGCCAGGTCGCTGGTAGCAATGTTGATAAATTCGAGAACCGCGTCAACAAAGCTGGTACTGCAGTTGACGGCATCGCCAAGAAGCTGCCCGGCTCTTCTTCCTAGCTTTTCGTCGAAATATTATATAAGAGTTAAGCAAGGGAGGGCACAAATGACAATGGTTCTGACAAAAGATGATCTTGGAGCTATTAAGACTATCGTTGATGAAAACACCGAGATGCGTAAAGCGCTACAGGCGGTCTAGCCTCCCGCCGGGGTATATTTGCTTTCAATAGCAGGTAAGCTATACTAAAGTTAAACGTAACCATAATCAAGATAGGACAGGTGGGATGAGCCAAATTGATGTCATGAGTATCGGCGATATCGTGACCGATGCATTTATCAAGTTAGAAGATGACCAAGCTTGGACCTACATTGATGAGCATGGCAAAAACGTGTTAGCGATGCCATTTGGTACCAAAGTTCCTTTTGACAGCGCAGAAGTAGTGATTGCCGTCGGCAATGCTGCCAATGCTGCCGTTGCTTTCGCCCGCCTCGGTCTGAACAGTGGTTTTGTTACCAATGTCGGTGGTGACGAAGAAGGTCGCCAGATGATCCACGCCCTCGAGGCTGAAAAAGTCGACCACCGCTTCGTGCGTGTCAACCCGGGCAAGAAGAGTAACTATCACTACGTCCTGCGCTACGGCCCAGAACGCACCATTCTGATCAAGCATGAAGAATATGACTACCACTGGCCACACTTCCGCCCAGACGAAGTCCCAAAGTGGCTCTACTTTAGCTCGATCAGTCAGCACGCTATCCCATATCACGACCAAGTTGCTGACTGGCTCGACGAGAACCCCGGTGTCAAATTGGCTTTTCAGCCTGGTACTTTCCAGATGGAAGCCGGTACTGAGCGCCTGATTCGCCTCTACAAGCAGACCGAAGTCCTGATCCTGAACCGCGAAGAGGCCGTCGTGGTCGGTGGTGGTAACCACGATGACATCCATGATTTGATCAACAAGCTGCACGAGCTTGGCCCCAAGATTGTTGTCCTGACCGATGGCCCGAACGGCGCCTACGCCAGTGATGGCAAAGAATCATTCCAAATGCCGCTCTACCCAGATCCAGGACCACCGGTTGACCGCACCGGCGCCGGCGACTCATTCGCCAGCACTTTCGTAGCCGCCCTCGTCAAGGGCAACAGCCTTGAAGGCGCGCTGCAGTGGGCTCCGATTAACTCGATGAGCGTCGTCCAGAAGCTTGGCGCCCAAGCCGGCCTGCTTAGCGAGAAGAAGCTCGAAGAGTTCCTACGCAATGCCCCAGAGGGCTACAAGCCGTCGCCGTTTTAATTGCGAAATGCGACCGGCTCTTATCATGCTTGTGGTAAAATAAATACAACATGACGAGGGTACTGTCCGAACTACTTGAAGCCCAGGAGCCGAACTTTCAGCACAGCTTACAACAGCTGGAAGCTTTGGCCGGCCACCCCCGAACCGATATCCGGCTCTCGACAGAGGTGGTGCAGGGCATGCGCACCAAAATCCACCAGCTGGGGCTGGACGGCCATGACACCACCGCCCGTGAACTGTACGCTGCAATCGGCGAGCGGCTCAAGGCTGACGAGGCGCGCTTCCGCGTCCGGATCGGCGTCGAGGCTCATGGTGACCAGAGTTCACCGGACGTTATGTTGCAGGTTATCCGAGCCTTGCAGGGGCTAATCAGTCCCAAGACGTGCTTTGCGCTCAAATCAACCGTTGCTAAGCGCCTGCTCAAAGCTCAATTACCCAAGAAAACCATGAAATCGCTGGGCTACCGCTCGGCCGATTCGATGTTTAAGCACGAATCGGCACCAGCCTTGTTCGCTGCAGCCGCACTGATCGAGACCGATGCCTGGACGAAGCGACTACTCGCGAGTTTTAGCAAATTGAAGGCCACAGACTTTGAACTGCGGGATATTTCGCTGGAACACCCGTCCGCTAAGCGCTGGCAGGATCTGTCTGAGCAGATCGTTGCCCAGAAGAAGCAATATGTCCTGAGTTTCAAAGAACTGGGTTCGGTGGTGGTCCTGCCGCTGCCGCGGATGCAGCCGCAGCTGTCGGCACTCACCACATCGGTGCTGGTGCTGCACGCTGTTAATGAGATCCGTGCGGCCAGTTCATATTTGCGGCTGCATCAGATGGAAGCCGGCTTCGGCAACCTGGTACATCAAGTGGTGGTTGGCGAGGCATCCTTCGCTGCTGAAGCCCTCGGCCGGCCGCTATCATGGGAGACATTGCACCAATTCTTTAGCCGCCTGCAGAACACGATTCAGACCAATATCTTCGAACCGCTGCTGGCTAGCGAAGAACTTGTCTGGTCTAACGTCGAACAGGCACTGGCCAGCATCGAACCAAGCCTGGAATTTTGGCACGACACCGACCATGTCGGTCTGCACGACGGCTTGGGCAACTCCACGTCCTGCAACCTGACCGACGCCTTGCTGAGTCACACCAACGGTTTGCCGTTTGAGCAGCGAGTGACGCATTACTTTAAGCAGGCACTGCGGTCAGAGATAGTCCTGCGCTATCTGGGTGACGACAAACCGCGCCAGACGTTACTGGCAAATTTGCAAATGAAACTTGCGCCTGAGATGGCTACAGACTAATGGAGGAAATCTAATGTATCAGATATGTGTATCCGGCGCGGCAAAGGGTGACAGCGTTGAACAGGGCAAGGAATTAGCTCGTCAGGTCGGCGCGGCGATTGCTGAAGCCGGACATGCGCTGCTGACTGGGGCGACCGTTGGACTGCCAAACTACGCTGCCGAAGGCTACAAAGCAGCCGGTGGCAAAATGAGCCTTGGCATCAGTCCAGCGGCTAGCAAGGTGGAGCACGTCCGCAAGTACCGCCTGCCTACTGAAGCCTATGATGTTATCTTGTATTCCGGGCTGCACTATGTCGGCCGGGACGCGTTACTGATTACCTCCAGCGACGCCGTTATCTCCATCGGTGGCCGCCTGGGTACGCTCCACGAGTTTACCATCGCCATGGAGAGCGACACGCCAATTGGCTTCCTGCAAGGTGCTGGTGGCGTTAGTAGCCAAATCACTGCCCTGATGGAGCTAGCTCAACCGATGAAGCCCGGTGCCGTCGTATTATTCGACACCTCACCCGAGGGGCTGGTTCGCAACTTGACTAAGGCCCTCGACCGCGAAAACGTAAAGTACAAGGATCTCTATGCATAAACAACACGGTTTCGGAGTAGTAGAGGCCTTCCTAGTACTCGTCATAGTCGGAATTCTGGTCGGCATCACCGCATTTATGCTGCATGGCAAACAACAGATTGATGCCCGGGCTGCCCAGACCAAAGCTATCGCCGCGGCCACACTGAAGCCCGCCAAGGTCAGCACCTCAGTCACACCCCCGGCGACCGTGACAAGTTATATGGTGATCAAAGAGTGGGGCGTCCGCTTGAAACTCGATGCCAAAACTGCGACGTTGAATTATGACATTAAGGCCGACAACCCGCAGTACGCCTATCTGGGACTGAAAACGGTCACTGATGTTGCACCGAAGTGTGCCGCTGATGAATACTCGCTAGCAGTTATCGGCCGGTACACCAAGGCGCAGCACGATGACGCAGTTGCCAACCCAACTGATAATGGTGGCGGTGCTAATGATATCAAAGTTGGTGACTATTACTACGGCTACGATCATTCGCATGCTGCCTGCGCTGACAACGATGATCAGCAAACCAAGATTGACGCTCTCTTCTCATTCGATGATCTGGAAACGGCCTACAAAACTATCTCTGTTGTGCCACAAGATTAATCACCGATGTAAGCCAGTCAGTGAATTGACTCAGATATACATTTATTGTAAAATACCTGTGGTTTTCTCGGTAAAACTACCGTGCCAAACGTGAGGAGTGGTTTACGTGTTGGAGACGCATGTCTACGAAGTATTGCCCGGCGAGCTTTTGCTCCGACGGAGTGGTCACCGTTCGCCGCTGCAACAGTGCAAGGTCATTCGCACCCGCGCGATCGCGTATCCGCCGACTGACGAGGGAGTGAAGGTCATGATCACTCTCGTCGTGACGGGTTACGAGTCCTGTGTGTTCGCGAAGTGGTTTGCGGACTGGTCTGACAAGGACAACATGAGGGCGAGAGACCTACAGAGTGGTCGTGTGATCGACGTCGCTGTACCCATCGAGGCGTACAACTACATGCTCGCGACGGGTCAACCCTACGGCTCTCCTGCTATCACAAGCATGATGACATCTGGAGCGCAGAGGCCGGAAGCCGAGTACTACTCGCGTGACAACCCGTTCTCCTCGCCGGTCGCCGCTGTGTGTATCGATGGCCGCTGGGAAGAACCGAACTGGCAGTAGATTTACCGAAGATCAGTTCCCAGTCTGGGTCGAAGAGAGCCTTACGGCTCGTCCCTGGTGGGAATAAGGACCCGAACATACGTTGCAGCCAATTGGCCGCAATCTTCGCCTCGCGCGATTAAGTATTAGTAAGGTCCTGTTTTCATGTCTGAGTATATATAATCGATGGGTTACAATAGATAGGTGAGCAAA
>DHXQ01000020.1:0-774 GCA_002413755.1 Candidatus Saccharibacteria bacterium UBA5152
ACTGGCGGCGTCATTTCGAACACGCTGTTCAAGGGCAAGGTCAAGGTCCGCACTGCTGGCGGTGGCGTAGGCTCCGCAGGCCAGGTCACGTTCAAGAACTGCCTGTTCGCCAACCGGCCTCCGGAGGATGTCAATAACTCCGGCAACGCCAACGGCGGCTGCGTGGAGAACTTTGGTACCAACCCTCCGCACCTCATCTTCATCGACTGCCTGTTCGACCCGCAATGGTGGTACGACAAAGGCTTATCCACGCTGAAGGGGAGCCCGCTTCAGACTGGGCTCCACGGCGGCAACGCCGACTTCTACCGCTGCGAGATCCGCAATGTGCAGGACAGCATCAACTATGTCGGGCCGAACACCGACACGCCAGCCCTGGCCGCGTCTTGCATAGTGCAGGGTTGCGTGTTCTGGAAGAACTATTACCTGTCCAACTGGTCGTCCACTGGGATCGGGTTCTATCCGGCGAGCAACGACACGCACTCCGACAGTTTCCAGTTCAACACTGGCCGCAATATCACCATCAAGCACAACTTCTTCGGTGGCCGGCGAGATATGACCGGCTACAACGCCACTCCCTACGGGTACAACTCCGGCGAGGATGCACATAATTCCTGCATCATGATCCAGCAGGAAGCTGGGACCGCCGTGAACCAACTTGTGCGGAACGTGATGGTGGACGGCAACTGGTTCTCTGGCGGAGCCGCCACCCTGAACATCTACTACAAGAACAGTAACACCGGGTCCGACTGGACCTTCAAGAACAACAAGATCGCC
>DHXQ01000020.1:994-6363 GCA_002413755.1 Candidatus Saccharibacteria bacterium UBA5152
CGATCAACGGCACCGGCACCGCCGCACCGGTCTTCACCTACTGAGGATTTGAGGTCACAATGGCCGTCACCATCGTCGGCGATGCCATAACTCCTTACTTTGCTATACTGACTCTCATGAACGTACAGCCCGAAACCCAATTCTTCCATGACATTGCCGTGATGGTCCGCCAGCTGGTTACTAGCTATGACGGTCGGGCATCCGTCGCCAAACACAAAGATATCGTCGGCGATTACGCCACAGAGGTAGATATCGCAGTCGAAAATTTGATAGTGACGGAAATTAATAAGCGTTTCCCTGGTGACGCCATCCTGGCCGAAGAGGGATATTCAGACGTCGCAATCCCTGACGGCCGCATCTGGATAATCGACCCGATCTGCGGCACTTCTAACCTGGGCCGGGGCTTAAAATCTTTCTGCACCAACATCGCCCTGGCCAACCACAAAGAGTTAATAGCCGCCTGCGTCATTGATCATAGCCAGGACGACTACTTTTGGTCCGTTGGTAACCATGAATTCTATGTTAAGAACGAGCACTTCCAACATCAGGAGACGGATGACCGCCTCGGCATAATGATCGACCTTGATTTCGGTGCCCTGAGCAAAGTTCCAGATGACCAGAAGAAAAAATTTTGTGACGCACTCCTCCGACTGACGCTAGAACCGGACTACTCACTGCAATCGCCCAATAGCTCACTCGGCTTTGCATACACTGCCGTCGGTAAAATAGACGGCTTCCTGACTGTCTTCAACCACCCTTGGGACATTTGTGCTGCCAGCTTTTTGCTACAGCAATCGGGCGGTATCATAACCGACATTGAAGGCAATCCGTGGGATGTGTCATCAGTCGGCGCAATCGGAGCGTGGGACACCGACGTTCACGCCAAGTTAGTGGCCGCTTACACTGCAAGCTAACGCCTGATATCATTAGATCATATGGCTGACAGAGAATTTTTCGCTCGTTCCAAAAACGGCATCGAGGTAACGTACGATCCCGAGCATTCGCATGCCTCAACTCACTTCGCTGATGCGCCCCAAATCCGGCCATTGGTGCAAAAAATTATTGAAGCCACGGATATATCCGGCGACTTCGTGGAATTTGATACCGACATCGGTCAACCGATCGGAAATTCAGAGCTTGTCGAAACTACCGACGATGATGTGATTGTCTATGCCATCAGAAAGAATCGTGATCACTATGCTCGATTCACCAAATCCCGAGGGCCAGAACCGTCCTCTATAGTCACCCTCAGTCTGACTCGGCTCGACGACAAGACATACGACTTATTTAGTGCCTGGCTTGGACCGCTCACACCATCATTTCCAGGGGCTAAATTCGAATCTCCCGAAAGCAAACCTTTCTGGTCAAAACACGCGCTGGTATGGGGAACTCAGGAAATACAGCCGGGGACCGAGACCGCGGACTGCCCGTGGTAGTATGTAATTATGAAACAACAGATCACCACCGACAACGCGCCCAAAGCGGATCACATCCTGTCGCAAGCCATCGTCAGTAATGGCACCCTCTACGTCGCCGGTCAAGTGCACAACAAACCAGATGGAATTATTTTTGAAGGCTCAGTCCCAGAGAAGGTCGAGCAGATCATGCAAAACATTGCAGCCATACTCAAGGCTGCCGATGCGTCGCTCGATGACATCGTCAAGGTCGTCATCTATGTCACAGACATGTCACAAATGCTCAAAATCAACGAAGTCTACGCCACCTACTTTACCGGGCCGTTGCCTGCCCGCGAGGCAATCTGCGTCCAAGCCCTGCCGCTCGGCGCAACAATCGAGATTAGCGTCATTGCGGCAATATAGTAGTTTACTGTTTGCTATGATAAGCGCATGACACAATCAGATATCCTAGCTTTCATCAAACAACACAACCTCGCGTTAGTAGCGACAGTAGATAATGACGGCACTCCCCAAGCTGCCGTGGTGGAATTTGGTGAGCTTGATGATCTTGATGATCTGACGATTATCATTGATACTCTAAAAACTTCGCGAAAATACAAAAACCTCCAGGCTAATAAGCATGTGGCAATAGTTATCGGCTGGGATAACGACGTGACAATTCAGATCAATGCGGTGGCCGAGGAACTTAACGGGGCAAAACTTGAAGCCGCAAAGTTAGCTTACTTTGCTAAAAACGACCGTGCCAAGAAATGGGAAAGTCGCCCAGAGATTGCCTATTTTGCGTTCAAGCCGACCTGGCTGCGATATTCGGACGTCAGTAAATCTCCGTGGCTGATCGAAGAGCTGAACTTCTAGAACGACCCTGTCTTCACATCCCCGTCCCGCGCGTAGCGAGCCATGATGACGCCGCTTGGTGATACTAACGAGCTTATCAATTTGAAGGCGGCGGGAGTCGTGCCTTCGCCAAAGAGCCGTTTGCCCTTGCCGAGGGTGACGGGGAATGTTTTCAGCCATAACTCGTCGACCAAGTCATTGGTGAGCAAAGTCTGGATCAAATTACCGCTGCCATGAACCTGCAGCATCGGGCCGTCCTGCTGTTTGAGCTTGGCGATCTCAGCCGGGATGTCACCCTTGATCTGAATCGTCTCTACCCAGTCGGTATTGACCGTGCCGTTACTGACGACGTACTTTGTAGCTTTACTGAACGGCACAGTGGCGAGGTTATCATCACTCTGATGCGGCCAATAAGAGGCAAATATATCATACGTCTTGCGCCCGAGCAGTAGGTCGAATGGCGGGGTCATCTGTTCACCCATTTCCTTGCCCGCGATTTCGTCGAAGAAAGGGAACGTCCAGCCTCCCAGATCAAAGCCATCCGAAGTGTCTTCCTCAGGGCCGCCCGGCGCCTGCATGACACCGTCAAGTGATACAAATGTCAGAACTACGAGTCTTCTCATACTCAAATAATACCAGCCTGACGTACCGTTGCAATGGAATATCTGGATATTTGAGAAGGAAGAGTTAGGCAACTAGTCGAACCGTTTGGCCGTCAAAATAGCAAGTATACCTAACGTGTCTCATGCAGGCTCAATTACTTCAGGTGTTCGTCATGGTGACGCGGCCGCTGCATCCACAAAAACAGCAGGGTGAGCAGGGTACTGATGCTGATCAGCAGCGTCTGGAGGCTCTCCAGCTGGTGCCAGAGCGGCAACCGGATAATCCCGGCGGTTACGCCATATGGCAAAAGCGGCACGGTCAGCAAAGCCAGTAGGGTACTGACACCGATAGCCGGCAGGATGTTGAAGGCATTCTTGAAACCGCCGCGAACTGAACGGATCATGAAAACCGTCGTCAAGACAACGGGCAGCAGCTGTAGTATCAGATTAATGGTCGACTGATTAGTGGACGCGCCTTTCGTCTGGGCGGAGAAACTACCGGCGATCGTGGCCGCATCCGGGCCAACAAACTGCACCAGCACTGCACCGAGGCATAGGCTGAGGAATACAAATGCTGCATTGACGCGTAGCACAAACAGCAGTACGACCGGTACAGCCAGCAGCGCAATCAGAATAATTTGCGGATCCATAACTACGCTTACTATACCATAAGCGTCATGCGCCAACTTTGTCTTTGCGAGGCTTAGCTTTGGCGTTGCGCTCGACGTATTCGATGATTATGGTTGCTACGTCGCGTTTGGTCACCAGTTCTGGCGTTTTGATACTGGCTGACGAGTTCACTTCCAATACTTTTGGACCGTTTTTGGAACGCATCATGTCGACGCCACAGACCGGTAGGTTCATTGCCTTGGCGGCTTTGATGGCTGTCTTCTCTTCTTCTGGGGTTAATTTGACGGCCTTGCCGACGCCACCCTGGTGCGTGTTGGAGCGGAAGTCATCATCCAGGCTGACACGCTCAATGCTGGCAACCACGCGTCCACCAACGACGAGTGCCCGGATATCAGTACCGGCAGATTCGGCGACAAATTCTTGCACCATGAAGTTCACGCCTTCGACATAGAAGGCCTGCATTACAGCTTTGGCAGCTTTGCGGGTTTCGGCTAGCACAACTCCGTTGCCATGAGTACCACGGGCAACCTTGATGATCACCGGCGCGCCACCGGCAAGTTCGACGACTTCATCGAGATCGGCTGTTTCACGGGCGAAGACGGTTTTGGGAATATTGACGTCCTGGCGCGCCATAATCTGGTATGAGCGTAGCTTGTCACGCGAGCGGTTGATGGCAATCGAACTGGCGGTACTGAAACTCCCTTGCATCTCGAACTGGCGAACTACCGCTGTACCGTATTTGGTATAACTTTGAGCAATTCGCGGTATGATGGCATCAAATTTTTCGAGCGCTTTGCCTTTGTAATAAATAATAGGCTTGCTGCGCTCCATCGTCATGTAGCATTTGGCATAATTAACGACAATGACTTCGTGGCCTCGTGCTTCAGCAACCTCGCGCAGACGCTTGGTTGTGTAGTTTAGTGATCCTTTGGAAAGTATGGCAATTCTCATCGTGTGGCTTCTCCTTCGTCATCATGTTCTTGGTTAATTTGAACGTCAACTAGTAATGCATTCTCGCGCAAGAACCGGCGTCCGATCAAAATTGATTTTTTCAGATCAGTTCGGTCGGCCAGCCCGATCCGTATCGGGTATGTCGTGCCGCCAACTATCACCTTTGTATCTATAATATACCGTTTGATGCGGTGGCCAGTGGCGCTACGGACATATGTTTTTACAAACGTATCAGTTTCGGTAGCCAATGCAGGGTTGCCGAGTGGTGTAAATTTCAGGTAACGTTTGCGGAGTACACCGCGCCGAACGATTTTGATGTCGGTGCAATGCAAGGCACCAGAATAGGCACCTGTGTCAATTTTAGCCCATTCGTGCTCAACTCCTAGCGTTGGCAAGGAGATAATTTCGAAGCAACCGATTGTGTTATGTTTCATACGTCTATATTATAACATTTTTGATTGACTATTTCAATAGCCTTATGCTTTTTTAACTTTTCTGAGCCTTGGCCATAGCCTATACTAACATGCGACATGTCTGCATTATCCGACGCCATTTATACACAGTATATAGATAACTTTGCTGCACTGCCATTTGATAAGCAATTTCACTTCGCTTCGCGGCTGTATCTCTACTCGGGTAACACCGAAACCGAACAGATTTTGGAGCAACTGCGACCAGAGTTTACGCATAATGACTCCCCTGCTCTGGCCTTTCGAGATATCGTCGACGCGGCCGCCGCCTCGCCGGTCCACGGCTCTAAAAATGCCTCCGAGCTGCGGCGGCCCTACTTCGAAAAATATCCAACCCTCAAGGTGTCAGTCATGCTATTGTTTCGCTTAGCATTTCTGCGCAGCATCTACGGTATTGATGCCCGCACAGAGTTTTTTGACATATGTCCGCCAGCCGAACTTGACCAACTGTACGCTGAACTGAG
>DHXQ01000031.1 GCA_002413755.1 Candidatus Saccharibacteria bacterium UBA5152
GTATATCTAAAAAAGGCCGGTCGGCGGATTCCTGAGAATTCATCTGTATATTATAGCATTTTTATAGATATATTACAACGAGATTCTGATCGAATCAGATTTGTTGATTTAGCGTGGGGATAGTCCTAATAGATCCCCGAATGTCTGAGTGGCAGCCACTGTCTCGCCCAGTTCGATGGCAAACACCGGCAATGTGCAGCCATGCGAGGCCAGGATCTGTTGTGTGACTGCGACTTTGTCGTCCGGAACTTCAAAATGACTAATGTCGTCCAGCATTACGGTTTCGAGCGTACGAACTTCGTAGGCGGCAAAAACGGATGAGAAGTCGACCTGGCTTTTGATGTTCTTCACTCCGATGACTATTGGATAATTGCCCGGAATATCACTCCCCAGGCAGAAGATATCCCAGACGTCCTTGGCCTGCTTGTTTACCTTTTTACCCCAGGTATTATCGCCGTTTTCGTCATGCGTCAGGCTGTGCCAGCGCTTCCAGTGGCGTCGGAGTTTAACCGCATTCAAGGTGTAGAGCTTGGCATAAAACAATCCATAATAATACGATGCCCAGGTTAGCGCATCACCGTAGCGGTTTGGCTCTTTGTAGCCCTTGCCGTGCATGTCCGCGTAGCTGCGGGCGATAATCCGGCGAGTCGTCAAGGATATGGAATGCATCACAGTGCCGGCGCTGAAGATGGCATAGGCATCGTAGGCCGGCTTGAGTCCGCCGTGCGTAATGATTGCCGTTAAGACATCCATTAGCCTGTCGTCGTCATGGTGATACCGGCCGGTGCCGTGCCAATACTGCGCCGCCTTGGCCACGTCCGTGTATTGCTTGATCTCAGCCTCTGAATACTGCTGACTGATGGTCGTATCCTTTAAAAATGAGCGTGCGGCGTAGTTATTCAATAGCCGTGTCAGGCCCCGGTCAGTATGCTTCGACGTCATGGCCAGCAGTATGTGATGCGGCAGTCTGCGGACAGCCAACTTGATAAATTGGTTCTGGAAGTCACTATCTTTATTTGTGGTCATCGGTTTTATCATAACATTCACGAGGCTACCCCGGTCGTATAGTGTGGATACGTCTTTGACATATTATAACAAATATTATAAAATCTGATTACTTTGTTGAGTATTTTATACTACTCCGAGGTACCTTAACATGTTTTCTTCTAGTCATTGTGGCTTGCAGCTTTTGGCGCATAATCTTGTGCTTCGAAAGCTACAAGCCACACTCCCGTGACACACCTACCCTGGAGGAACTGCCATGTCCATCGCCACTATCCCATCCGACGCAATCAGCTGCTTGACCGCCTGGGTCAGGGATGGCTACCTGAACCCTCAGGTCGACTACTTCCTGTGCCGACCGCATCACGATGGCAGCAGTTGGTACACCAGCTTGCGTAAAGCCGAAGGGGTCGCTGAAGCCGACGAAACAGCCTGGTTGCTGGGCCGTGTAGCGCACCTGCGGTCCGTCGCTGCTGCGATCAAGCCAGTCGGCGAAGCCATGTTGGCCTTGGCTGACGAGGTCTCCACGGCGTACCACTTCGTGCACTATGTGAGTACCGGCAGCTGCTTGGGATATCCTAGCGCGTCTAAAACCGGCCCGGAAGGACGGCTCCTGACCATCTTCAACCCGGAAGTGCCCTGGTGCTCTCGCTGTAGGCCGCTCGTCCACGCGGACCTGTTTGGTCCTGAAGGCACACTGGGGCTCAAGTCCGTCAACCTTCTGGTAGACGGTGACAACCCGACGACTACAAAGCTGGGGCTGACCCTTCCGCTTCGCGGCAGCACCCATCCTCATGCTGCAGACGGTTTCTGTGTTGCAGAGTTTGGTCTCGATGGGATGGTGAAAGCCACTCAGTTCGCGCCATTCGTCTTCCCGGAGAATTTCCTGAGCTCCGTGCTCGGCATCGGCAAACTCGCCAGGGCACTTGGCCATGATGTGATGTCGGGAAGAGACAGCGACGAGTACTTGGGTGCACCTGGCGCCACCGATCAGCTGATCAACATGCTGCCGGCGCTGGCAACCTATCTCAAGGAAGCTGCCAGGCGATTCAACCCGCACCACTCGCACTCGGACTAGGAGAAGACCTCGGCCGGGAGTACTAGCACATGAGCATGCCGCTCGCTGGTACTCTCGGCCGCGAGGTTCGGAAATTGCTGAGTCTTAGACTCCTCTTTCCATACCTCTCACACTGTCTGTGAATGTATGTTCATACCGACGAGTCCAAAAGGACGAAACAGTGACACCCTCAAATATTGATTAAAGTTCGCAAATATGATAAAATAGTTAAGTTTTGTTGAGGTTACGGCCTCCAAAGCACTTTGACAGACAGATACGCCCTATCGCCAACGAGTTGAACAGCGAGTTTACATTAACCATGCCAAATGTATGCCGATTCACTGTTCGACTCTTTGTGCGACTCATTCGGATTACCGAGAAATATGAGAAACACGATCCAGTAAGGTCCCGCACCACCCCATGTGCCAGGCATTCCGCCTGAGCAACTACCGGAAGAGGTTCGCCATGTAAGGTAGCACGTATTCCGAGCTTGTCACCTGCACGCTCCGTACCACGCTCAGCGTCGGTCCCAAGGTCAAGGAACGCGACTTCAACAAGCTCCACGACGGAGTCCAAGTCGAGTTGAACCTCGGTCTCGTCTCGGGCGTCAATGAGCTCACCGACTTCGAGACGTTGCCCACCGGCACGTCGATCATCACGATCAGCAGGACGTACCCCTACCTCGGCACTACAGCCGTGGTGAAGCTGCGTCTGAAGGTGTTCAAACCGGGACTCAAGGGGCAGCTGTGCATCCTGGCCGTCAAGGCTCTCGACGAGCTGACATCCACGATCAACAGGCACCTCGCATCCATCGAGCAAGCACGATTGGACGCAATGACGACCCAGGAACTCTACGCCGACATGGCGGAGAGATTCTTCGCGAATTACCGCCTGGAGATCCGCGAGCCGTCCTGGCCATTCCCTGCCCAGCAGTTCCTGAGCGACCTCGGCCCGCGCCACATCTACGGTCCAGGCTGTGTCTACATCACGCGCAGCGCCCTTCGCGACCTCGGGATCTCCATGATGGGCTTCGAGTTCCGACTCCCCGAGTCCGACCCAAGCACCCAGTCCGACCCCACGCAAGGCTGACCCCACCCGAACGCCTGTTCAGGTGACAATCCAAGGAGGTGACACACCCCGTGTTTCAAGAGTAGGTAGGCAGACAGCATACGAGTTTTACGCTTATATGCGGCCTGAGCTAACCCTCACCCTCATATTTTGCGTAATCCGCGTATCTGTCTGTCTCACTTGCTCCGCGAATGTCTCATTATGAGAAAAGTCGTGCTGATGAGCTCAAAAGAGCGAAAGCAATCTGCTATTATTCCCCGAATATCTTACTGAGAAAGTGGTGCAAACCTAAGGACAAACAACTATGAGTGCTATTGATATATACCCTAAGTCTGTCGGAAGCTTATCTGATCCGGAAAAAGCTGATTTCTCGTTACCCTTTCGAAACGATTGGGATTACGTGCATGCTGCCAACCTCGGCGTCAACGCTGACGGCATTCTGTTACCTGCTCCTGTGCTTGAAACTGCAACCTTTGGGCTGCCAGACAGTTATCGTCAATTCTTTCCAGCGATTCAGCTGGCAGTTGCCCATGAGCGCGATGTCAGGCAGCAACTGGTACTCGACCGGGCAGTGCTGACGATTCGTCAATGGTTTGTCCGAAAGAATAACTCGCAGCAGAATCAAGACCGGATCCATGAGGCCCATCAGGATGGTGACGGCAGGACGCCTGAACGTTTTTATACTGTAGCCGATACAGCGTCCACCCAGTATTTCCCCAGCCTCGTGCCGCACGAGGGCAACAGAGGTAGTGTAAAGGTCGGTAAACATGAGCCCCTGGTAGAGTTCCGGCCGTACGACGTGATACATGCCTCGGCGCAAACTTACCACCGCTCACCGCCGATGCCGCGGGATGGTAGACGGACATTCATGAGACTTAGTTTCAAGTATAATCCTTCACAGCATTTCCCTACCATTGGTAGTACGATGAGATCGTAGATTAACAGATTAGCTCGGGAGTAATGGCATGGCGACCAATATTTTTGTAAATTTACCGGTGGTTGACCTGCCCCGTAGTGTCGATTTCTTTACCAAACTCGGCTATGAATTTAACGAGCAATTTACTGATGAAACAGCCGCCTCAATGGTTGTCAGCGACAGCATTTACATCATGCTCCTGACCTACGACAAATTTAATCAGTTTACCTCCAAGCCAATAGCTGATGCCAAAGAAAAGACCGAAGTCCTAGTAGCGCTATCGGTTGATTCCCGCGAAGCCGTGGACGAGCTCGTCTCCACTGCCCTGAATAATGGTGCTGTCGAAGCTCGGGT
>DHXQ01000022.1:0-8047 GCA_002413755.1 Candidatus Saccharibacteria bacterium UBA5152
CGCAACTTGTGCACGCGCTTCTTGGCCTTGTAACGAATGCTCGTAACCTTGTCGGCACGAATATCTTCAAGGACATCAGCAGTCACCTTGATGCCGGCTACTGCTGGCGAACCGACAGAAACTTTGTCACCATCGATCACCATCAGTGGCTCGAAAGTGACGTGCTTGTCGTCGGTGTCCAGAAGTTCGACATTGATTGTTTCACCAACGCTGACGACATATTGTTTGCCGCCGGTGGCGATGATTGCTTTACTCATACATAAACTCTTATAATTTAGAATTTGCTACCAATGCATAGTAACAGATGCGTCCGTATCTGTAAAGACGCCTAATTTTGCAATAGACGCATCCGGGTGACCGGAATCTGTGTAAAATGTGGGAAGTCTGCCGTAACCCCATTCGCATTGTATAAGCCGCCGCTACGAGTATAGTCCCCCGGTTTTGCCCACGGCAAACGGTTTGGGTCGGCCGGATCGTCGGTCTCAAACATCACACCGAGTAGTGGCGTTACGCCCGGTGTCTGGACACCAGAATTATCACCATCGTACACACCATACTTCTGGAGCGCGACACACACCATTCGCTCTATGCCTCCGGTAATCACCGAGCAGTTAAATGTCGGATCGAGCTGGAAGCGCATACCTTCGACAAGACCCAGAGAGTCAGTGCAAAAGCCGTCGGTGCCGGTTGCCGGAGCTCGCCAGACACTCCCGCGGTTGCAGTAGCTCGGGAATACCAGAGGATGCGTGATAACCCCTGCCCTGACTTCACTGGCACGGATCATGAGCGATGACGCGGCCAATCCAGACCCGGTGCCATAGCCCGCCAGGGGTTTGTTACCGTCACCCTTAATATCGTAGACACCACCCCATGCGCCCGTCCAAACGCCCGTGCTCTTATCGGCCTGCCAGATCTCACAGATCAACCCGGGTTTCGTGGTGTCGTAGATTAACATCCATTTGTCATGGTTGCCCGGCTTCGTCGCACTGTTGGGTATATGCAGCGGGTTACATTTGCCTGAACCAGTAGACGAGGTAACGGTTATGTCGAACGGGTTAGTCCCCCAAGCCGCGGAGAAGCTTAGGTTGTATGTCGGGTCTGTCGAGGAGGACTGATAGATGGTATGCGCACCTTCGTAGACATTTCCGAAAAATACGCTGGTACTATCGAAATTATGCGCCATAATCGTCGCCGATGACGGGTCGATAACCGGGTTCGACGGAATTGCCGCATTTAGTAGCGAAGTGGCCTTGTACGGGTTCTGGAACGTACCATACGTAATCGTCGGTGTGCTAAACAACACAGACTTGCCACCTGATGCAGTTGTGTCACTTATAACTCCGGCTGGTGCCTTCAGCGTTCCATTTTCCGGCTCTCCTGAAATCCAGAATGTTGCCGCGTGGCCCGCCGATAGCAGATACGCACCAACCGCTACGAATAATACAACGATCAGGATCCCAGTCGTTCGCAAACGGGTGGCTGAACGTAGATTCGCAAACGACCCGCCTAGCCATGGTAACTGCGTAGATTCCCGCTTACGCTTCATCTATTAATAGTATAGCTTGTGGTTTAAAAATACCAGTGGTCAGATTCTCTGGAGCGCCACGGCCAGCTCGGCAGTTTCGACTTTGACATCCTTGCTGAAGCCTTCGACCGCCCGGTTCGCATCGGTTGTCAGGCTTTCGGCCAGCGTTTCCATTTGAATCGTTTCAGTAAACTCAGCGATGGCCTGCATAAGTTCGGCATCTTTACTGAAGAGTTCCAGCTTGATGCGGTCTTCGACGTTCAGCCCGGCCTCCTTGCGGATGCTTTGGACCTGACGGACGACTTCGCGCATCAGACCTTCGCGGTGTAACTCGGGAGTAATGTTGGTATCGAGCTCGACCTGAAACTGCTGAGCAGCGGTTTGCTCAAATACGACCGTTCGTACATTAAGCTCGTCCATAATGATATCGATGTACGGATCAGACCGACCCTCTGGAATTTGGTAATCGCCGAAAAACACATCTGGTACGCCCCACGCTGTAACTGAGGGCAATGGTTGGCGAACTTTGATGCCAGCTTGGGCTCGTAATGAGAGTCCCTCATTAATCACTTCGCGGACGTAGGCCATTCTGGCGAGTGCTAGCTCATCAATCGCGCCAAGTGTTGGCCAATCGCGCAAATGAACCGACTCTTCACCGGTCAGATTGCGAAATAGTTCTTCGGCTAGGAACGGCGTAAATGGTGCCATGACATGTGCCAAGCGAACTAGGACATAATAGAGTGTACGGTAGGCATTATCCTTGTCAGAGTCATCTTCGCTCTTCCAAAATCGCCGACGTGAGCGGCGGACGTACCAATTCGAAGCATCGTCGAGGAATGGCAAAATAATCTTGGTGGCATTTGGTATATCGTAGCGGTCCATGCTGTCAGTGATCTCAGCGGTCAACTGATGGACCCGGCTGACAATCCAGCGGTCAAGCGGGTTGGTCAATCCATCCATCGGGTCTTCCAGGTTATCTCCAAACAGCTCAATATCATCGACCGAAGCATACAGCGTAAAGAAGTCATACATATTCCAGACCATGCTGAGTTTGCGGCCAACGTCAGCCACGTCCTTGTCCTTCAGACTAAAGTCTTCAGCGTTCATCAGTGGCGAGCTCATCAGCAGGTAGCGCAGGGCGTCGGCACTGTATTCATCCATCAGGACATTCGGGTCAGTGTAATTGCCGAACTGCTTGCTCATCTTGCGGCCGTCATTGCCGGCCAGCGTGCCGGTGGTGATGACATTCTTGTAGGCATTATGCCCGAACAAGGCTGTATTGACGGCGTGCACATAATAGAACCAGGCGCGGACCTGGCCGACATATTCGACGATGAAATCGCCCGGGTAATTCTTCTCAAACTTCTCAACGTTTTCGAATGGGTAATGAAATTGCGCAAATGGCATGCTGCCCGACTCAAACCAGCAGTCTAACACCTTATCAATACGCGTATATTCAACTCCATCGATGGCGAACTTTATGTCGTCAACCCACGGCCGGTGATAATCGGCCAGCTCTTCCCCACTCAGTTCCTTGAGCTCGGCGTAGCTCCCAATGACTTTGATCAACTCCTTACCCTCAGCATCAGTGCCTTTCCAGACCGGCATCGCCGTCGCCCAGAACCGGTCGCGGCTGATGTTCCAATCTGGCGCCGTCTCAACAGTTTTTTGGAAACGGCCGTGCTTGATATGCTCCGGGAACCAGTTGATGTTCTCGTTCTCTTCCAGCATCAGCTGGCGATTATCAGCGATATTCATGAACCAGCTGGGGTGCGCCCGGTACATCAGCTTGGTGCCGCAGCGGTAACAGTGCGGATAGCTGTGGCGGATGTAATCAATCTTCCAGACCACGCCGCGCTCATGCAGCGTTTTGGCAATCGTCTTGTTGATCTCCCAGACGTTCTCGCCTGTCCACTCACCTTCACTGTAAAACCCGTTCGGATCGATGACATGGACAATCGGAATCTTGTTGGCAGCCGCCATTACAAAGTCCTCCTCACCATAAGCCGGGGCCAGGTGAACGATGCCGGTACCGTCTTCGGTGGTGACGTAGTCGGCATGCCAGATTTTGTGGGCGTTTTCGCCACCCTCTTGGGTTCGACGATCAACAAACAACGGATCGTATGACAAACCGACCAGCTCCGAGCCTTTCAGGGTTCGCTTGACATTGTGCTCGAGTGGTTGATGTTTGTCATCGGTTAATACCTTAGCGACCAGTTTCTCAGCCAGGATCAGATTCTGACCATCAACTTCAACTTCGACGTATGTTTCGTCCTGGTTAACAGCGATAGCGGTATTGGCTGGCAATGTCCACGGTGTCGTCGTCCAAGCCAAGAGGTAACTATCAGAATCGGCCAGTTTGAACTTCACGTAAACGCTCGGATCAGTCACATCTTGATAACTGCCGGTGTCCATCGTCACTTCAGCCTTACTAAGCGGTGTAGCGTCGCGGGTACAGTACATCAGAACGCGTTCGCCTTCGTAGATACTACCCTTGTCGTAGAGTTGCTTGAAAGCCCACCAGACCGACTCCATGTAATCTTTGTCCATCGTGCGGTAAGCGCCCTTGAAGTCAACCCAGCGACCGATCCGGTCGATGGTGTCTTCCCAGAGACTGCCGGTGGCGACCATGTTCTCGCGGCAGGTGGTGATGTATTCTTCCAGAGATATCTTGGTACCAATGTCGCGGCGGTCAGCGATGCCGAGCTTCTTCTCGGTGAAGACTTCGGCTGGCAGGCCATGGCAGTCCCAGCCCCAAACACGCTCGACGCGCTTGCCTTTCATCGTCCAGTAGCGTGGCACGACATCTTTAGCGACACTCGATAACAGCGTGCCGTGGTGCGGCACACCGGTAATGAACGGTGGGCCGTCATAAAACACGTAGGCGTTGTCGGCCGGACGCTGCTCGATCGACTTTTCGAAGGTCTGGTTCTCTTTCCAGTATTTTACGAGGTCCTTCTCGTATTCAATGGCCCGGCGGCGGGTGCCTTTTTTAAATTTCATGGGTTGCTCCTGTCGGTGGTTTTATATATAAAAAATCCCTTTTCAGACACTGGAATCCGCGGTGAGCTACTGCTCGAGTGCGGACGGTACCATCCAGTTTCTAAAAAGAGATTCTGTTACCCGTATCGGGCGTGGATCTTTTTAGCGCTTAGTTATTCGCTGTTACGGGCATGCCCGGTGAGTTCTACTTTCCCGCACATCGCCAGGATTTCTTCCCACTACTCGTGGCTGATGACCACTTCCTGCGGCCCAGAGGCTGCAGTCGTATTTCAGGTGTTATTATACGCGACTCGCCCCGAGAAGCAAACCATACAACACCCACGTAGCGACACTGACTTATTGGCGGACAACGTAGGATGCGACTTCATCCATCAAGGGCAGTTGCTCGTTCTGCCATAGGTGTAGCATCCCGCCGTCATCGGCCAAAACCATGATCGATGGAAAGCTCATGATATCGTACAGGCTCGCCAGCGCGATCCCCTCCCGCTCATCGATATTGACCAGTTCCAGCTTGGCATCACCGTGTCGCCGCTCGAAGTCGTGGACAAACGTCTCCACTGCGCGGGCCTGCTCCGAGTTCGGGCGATAAAGGATAACCACTTTCATTACTTACTATTGTAGCACAGGATTTTATAACTAGACCATAATACTTATTGGGTCCGCATGCGCATCCGAAGCCGCTGCCGGACAGTCATAAACGGTTGAAACACTTCCATAATATCTCGGTCGATCCGTTGGCCTGCGCGCCGGCAATCAATAATTATCAAATGCACCAACTGACGGATGGCGTGATCAATATCTTCGTCGGTATAGTCATACGGCAGCTTCTTGTTGTATAGCATCCGTACCACCAGTCCGATACAGTGCTGCATAATCGTCCGCCGTTCGATCAAAATATGCGACCGAATCGTCGGATAATCATTCAGGGTGGCGCCCGCCGTGTGATACGAGTCGAGCGATTCCTTCAGGTTGATCAATTCCTCATCAATATGGATTTCCGTGTCCAGAATCGGATTCTGACGGGTGGTGCGTACCGCAGTCGGAATATCAATACTGGTGACCTTGGCAATGCCCTTAAGTGCGAGTGTCTGCATTCGTTGCACGAGTCGTTTCCCTCCTAAATATAGGACTTATTACTATAAGCGTTGGCGTATTGACAGTCAAGCGTAAGCATTATATTGAATTACAACAACGGCCCTTAATCATGGGGTCACTTTCTGTTAGTAACAAAGACGCATAATCTTGAGATTACGATGTTTTTATGTTAATAAATATGTATGTCTCCCGACATTAACCTATCAGTTCCAAGCACACCACCCACCGAAACAGGCATTGTTGAGTCCCTTAACGATAACTTAGATCCGTCGTCGAGGCGGTTCGATACGTCCCTAGTATCCTTGCGTGACCTAATTCAGATCCGCGAACATCTGCCTGCAACGCGTGAGTTATACCCTGACGCAGCCGAAAATGGGGAATTCCTGCTTCCCGATATAGCGGTAGTACATGCGTTTGCCGAGGCGCAACTACAGCCACTAGGCGCAACTACAATGCGCGTGCAGGAGGTTCCAGGGGCTGATCTCTCAGCGGATCACCTAATGGATCTCTTCGGTGCCGATATCATACCGATTGCGACTGAATCCCAGTTCCGGTCTCACGACCTGGGTGTTCATCTGGTCGGTGCCATAACACTGCCAGAGATACCAACCCAAATCTTTCGTCAAATCGCCCGTCTGGGCATTGCTATGCGCCGAACAGATCCCGAAACCGCCACGGCATTAGCTACCAGACTGGCCTACGCTTTTGATTACATGACACTGCTAAGTAAAAGATTTATAAAAGATTATTCAGGCTATACCGACCACCCTACTTTACTTACGTACATTCATACTAGTCTGGACTCTACTCGTGGATTCAACAGACAATATGGCTCCGACAGACTGATCGAGAACGCTAAACTCGCCCAAGCGATTGAAATGTCGAGTTTGATTGCTGATGTTCCCGAGGAAGCTAGGGTTACCTACACCGCCGACACCAAGCTTGGGCGGTGGGCTGAGTGGGAAGCCAGGAATATGCCCGCCTACGCAGCAAAGGTAATGGAAGTTCTGGCACAAAAACCACCTCAAACCCGCCTACGGAAATTATCCACTTCCCTGGGTCGCAGAACACGACACTATTTCGGATTATAGTCACTCTAACTAAAGATAACTCCCAGTGGGAGTTATCTTTTTGAGTTCTTCGACGAGATTTTGGCAAGCGCTCCGACTATGAGCAGCCGGTAGTTGAGCCGCACGAGCTGCAGACATAGCAGCTGCCAGCGCGCTGAGTCTGATTGCCGCAGTTGTAACACAGTGGCGCTGTGCTATCACCGCTGTTCAGCTTGGCGTCCGCGCTGGACAAACCTGGCGCAGTGCTGACAGCTGGTGAATGCTGGGCACTGGCAACAGCTGGCTGATGGCTGGCGAGCGCCGTCTGGGCTGGCTTGGCATCGACATGGGCTTCGGCGTTGGTCAGCGGTTCGCTGCCGGCACCGCGGTTGGCGGTGTCGCCCTTGGTCGGGTCGATGACGACGGCTGGCGCTGAGGGGCCGTCTGAGGTGTCCTCTGAGATATTGTCCAGCAGGCTGACTTGGTCATCGGTTGGCATGTCATCGAAGCTGGCCAAGCCAAGCTCCAGACGGTCGTCGAAGCTGAGGTAGTCGAGCGCCAGGCGGCGGACGATGTAGTCGGTGATCGAGCTGGCGGTACGGATGTCCGGATCATCGGTAATGCCACTCGGAGCAAACGATGTACCGCGCAGTGTCTTGACGTAACTCTTCAGAGGCACGCCGTACTGCAGGCCGTGGCTGACACTGATCGCGAAGGAGTCCATCAGGCCGGAAAGTGTACTACCCTGCTTGCTGACATTGACGAACAGCTCGCCGGGCGCGCCGTCCTCGTATTCACCGATGGTGAAGAAGCCCTTCAGGTCGGCCAGATGGAACTCGTAGGTACGGCCGCGGCGGACGCGTGGCAATTCGCGCTTGATAGCACCCTTCAGGATGATTGGCGAAGCGGTTACTTCGGCAGCAGCCGGAGTTTCAGCGACGTCATTGTTAGCGTCGCCGCCCTTTTTCATCATCGACAGCGGCTGAGCCACCTTACAGTTATCACGGTAGATTGCGACGGCTTTCAGACCCATCTTCCAGGCGTCCATGTGGAGTTGCTCGACATCTTCGACCGTAGCGTCTTCCGGCATGTTGACGGTCTTGCTTATCGCCCCGCTCAGGAATGGCTGGGCAGCGGCCATCATCTTGACGTGGCCGAGGTAGTGAATCGAGTTGTCGCCCATTGAGCAGGCAAAGACATTCAGGTGCTCGGGCTTGAGGGCTGGTGCGCCAATGATCGTCTTTTCAACATCGATGTAGGCCACAATGGCATCAACCTGTGACTTGTTGTAACCGAGAGCCTTGAGGGCGCGCGGCACAGTCTGGTTAACGATGTTCATCGTACCGCCGCCGACTAACTTCTTGAATTTGACCAG
>DHXQ01000022.1:8312-14445 GCA_002413755.1 Candidatus Saccharibacteria bacterium UBA5152
ACAGCCTCGCGGTGCATCCTGAGGACGCGTAGCATGCCTTCGCGGTCTTTGTGGAAGCCAGCAAATGGTCCGACTTTCTGGGCGATCTTGGCGCTGGTGGCGTAGCTCTGACCGGTTAGTAGTGCTGTGATGGCAGCAGCCTGGGCGCGGCCTTCGTCACTGTCGTATGCCAAACCCTGAGCCATGAGCAGCGCACCAAGGTTAGCGTAGCCGATACCGAGTTCGCGGTACGCCCGGGCGTTCTTCTTGATTGACTCAGTTGGGTAATCGCTGTAACCGACCAGGATTTCCTGGGCTGTAAAAATCAGTTCAACGGTGTGAATGAACGACTTAATGTCGAATGAACCGTCGTCTTTGAGAAATTTTAACAGGTTGAGTGATGCCAGGTTACAGGCGGAGTTGTCGAGGT
Source organism: Candidatus Saccharibacteria bacterium UBA5152 (assembly GCA_002413755.1). Classification (GTDB taxonomy): domain Bacteria; phylum Patescibacteriota; class Saccharimonadia; order Saccharimonadales; family UBA4665; genus UBA4665. The sequence goes on from DHXQ01000022.1 coordinate 8,722, forward strand.
GCATGTATTCGCTGCATGGGTTGCTGCCGTTGATGCGGCCAGCATTTGGCGTGGTGTGCCAGTGGTTGATGATGGTATCAAACTGTAAACCAGGGTCAGCGCACTTCCAGGCGGCTTCGTTGATCTGACGGTAGAGATCGCGAGCCTTCAGCGTCTTGACGGTCTTACCGGTAGTGACGGCCTTGAGGTCCCAATCGTCATCGTTAGCAACAGCCTTCATGAAGTCATCGGTGACACGGACCGAGTTGTTAGCATTCTGGTACTGGACGCTGAAAATGTCGCGGCCATCGAGGCTCATATCAAACCCAGCCGCCTGCAGCGCGCGGGCTTTGTCTTCTTCACGTTCTTTGCACCAGATGAATTCTTCAACATCCGGGTGATCGACGTTAAGGACAACCATCTTGGCCGCCCGGCGAGTCTTACCGCCGCTCTTGATAGCACCAGCACTGCTGTCAGCACCGCGCATGAAGCTCAGCGGGCCTGAGGCTGTACCGCCTGATTTGCTGAGCGGCTCAACCGATGAGCGAATAGCGCTCAAATTGATACCAGAGCCGGATCCGCCCTTGAAGATCATTCCTTCTTCGGTATACCAGTTAAGGATCGAGTCCATAGTATCCTGGACACCGAGAATAAAGCAGGCACTCGCCTGCTGGGCACGCTCAGCAGCACCAATATTAAACCAGACCGGGCTGTTAAAGGCCGCGCGCTGGGTTGCCAATACGTACTTCAATTCCTCACGGAAATCTTCAGCTTCAGTGTCACTGACGAAGTAACCCTCTTGCTTGCCCTGACGAACGACGGTGTCGACCACGCGGTCGATCAGCTGCCGCATCGAGCTTTCACGGTCATCCGTACCCGGCGTACCACTAAAGTACTTCTGCGATACGATGTTGATCGCATTCTGCGAAAAACTGTCTGGGAATTCCACTCCCAACTGCTCAAAAACCGGCTTGCCTGTGACAGGATTCATAATCACCGAATCGCGACTCACCCACTTGATATTGTCGTACGCCTTAGTCTTCGGCTTGGTAAAAAGCCGCGTGTATAACTGGTCCGACCCCGTATTATTTGTCGTTTGTGCCATGTCCTCGTACTCCCCTTCTTATAATGTCCAGGACCCGGCGCAGCAAACTCTCACATCCACTGCACCTACCGAACATTCCCTCGTTGTTATTTTGTAATGTTTGTTAGAGTCTGACTGTTAGGATTTGTTTCACCCTAACAGTCGACGGCTCTCCGGCGAGCCTTACTGCCTGGTAAGACACGTGGGAGAGCCGTCAAAGCATCTTCATGCTTTGACAGATTCCAATTCGTCAACTTGCTCAGTACGATGTTCGTGCAGCCCTTGGCCCGTTTCACGAGCCCGCATCCGCGTGAGTTCCTGTTCGAAACTCTCGATATCCTTGAAACGCCGATAGACGCTGGCGAAGCGCACATAGGCAACTTCGTTGACCAGGCTTAAGCGTTCCATCACCAGGTTGCCAATCTTGCCAGACGGCACCTCGCTCTCACCGCAACCATACAAGGTTTGCTCGATGTCAGAGACAATCCGCTCGATCTGCATAGTGGTGACTGGCGTCTTCTCGCACGAATGATAGATGCCGGCAAGTAACTTATCGCGGTCAAACAATTGGCGTGTGCCATCGTTTTTGATGACGACCAATTGTGGCCGCTCCAGTCGCTCGTAGGTCGTGAAGCGGTAATTGCAGGCCGGACAGAGCCGACGGCGGCGAATTGCCTCACCTTCACTGACATCACGCGATTCGATAACCTTGGTATCACTGAGCTGACATTGGGTACATTTCATTACTTCCCCCTATCCGACACTATACGTTTGCACATTTTGGGCGTAAACCTACGTACGTCACTTCGTCGTACATTAATATACGCCTCCGTTCCGAGCCTGCCTACGGCACGTTGCACGAGCGGTTTTCATCCCAAACTGCACTAAACGTAAAGTGTCTCGTCAGTAATAATTCTAAAATATAATTCTAAAAGTGCGACACCGTTACTTGCAATACCCGGAGACTATGCCCAAATACTACATGTGGTGTTAGCTTTATAAGCATAACCCCACAGCTAGCGTTTTTCAATGAAAATCTGTGGTAGAATTTATCACGCTTACGATTAAAAAGATCACGCTTGTGGTTAAATGAGATTACTTCTTAGCATCAGTGTCGCCAGCTTTGTCATCACTTTTCTTGCGGCCCCGGAGGCGGCGCAGGAATGACGGGCGCTCTAATTCATCTTCATTGTCAGTGCCGAAGAAACCAGCTGCAGCGGCGTCCTGCTTCTTGTCGGCGGCTGCGTCGTCGCTGAGTGAAGTGCTGCCGCCAGAAACGCTACCGCCGTGCAAGGCATCATCGGTCGTTTCGTCAATGGCCCAGATATTCGGCATTGCCTTGTCGCTGGTGAAGCTTTCTTTGTTATCCGGTTGATCCAGGTTCATGTCGATACCCGACATCACGCTGTCATCGCTCCGATGATGAGTTGTCGGTGCAAACGAGCTTGCTTCGCCGAGACTGTCCGTCGACTTCTGGGCACTTGATCCAGAGCGGGAAGCTGGAGTTGCACCGATGACCGCACTCTCGTCGCGTTTGGCGTAGTAGGCCTCATCAAAACCAGTGGCGACCACTGTAATGATCATCTCACCCTCGAGTTCTGGGTTGATAGTGGCACCGAAGATAATGTTGGCTTCTGGGTCGGCGGCATTGGTAATGGTCTCAGCAGCCGTGTTGATCTCGTGCATACTGAGGTCGTTGCCACCGATGACGTTGAACAGGATGCCGCGGGCACCGTCGATGGATACCTCGAGTAATGGTGACTCGATGGCCTGTTGAGCGGCTTGGATGGCGCGGTTTTCACCACTGGCGCGACCGATGCCCATCAGGGCGGAGCCGGCGTTGCTCATGACGGTCTTGACGTCAGCAAAGTCGAGGTTGATCAGTCCGTTGACGGTGATCAGGTCAGAAATACCCTGCACGCCTTGGCGCAGGACGTCATCGGCTACCTTGAAGGCTTCAAGCAGCGGTGTCTGGCGGTCGATGGTCTGGAGCAAGCGGTCATTTGGGATAATGATCAACGTATCGACCGAGCGACGGAGGTTTTCGATGGCCGTTTCGGCATTCCGGCGGCGCTTCTCGCCTTCGAAAGCGAACGGTTTGGTTGCAAAGCCGATGACCAGGATGTCGAGCTCCTTGGCAACTTCGGCCACGACATGGCCGGCACCGCTACCGGTACCACCACCGGCACCGAGGGTAATGAAGACCATATCAGCACCTTCGATGGCCTTTTTGATCTCATCGCGGGATTCCAGGGCAGCTTGCTCGCCAACCGAGGGGTTAGCACCAGCGCCGAGACCACGAGTGGCATCGCGGCCGATGTGGATTTTGATGTTGGCTTTGCTGTGGTGCAAGGCCTGGGCATCAGTGTTGACTACTACAAACTCCACACCCTCAATACCGGCTTCTACCATCCGGTTAACTGCTGCCCCGCCGGCACCACCCACTCCTATAACTTTGATGCGGGCGAACGTTTCAATTGCTGGATCGACTGCTTGTGGCATGAGACATGTACCTTACTGGTTTACGTTGTATAGCTTTAGTATACGGCACTCGTGGTATCGGTTCAATAATGTATACGGCCGATTTTTCGGCCAGCGCGCTGGCTTGGCTGACGGTCCAAGCCTCGAGCGGGCTGCGGCGACGGCCGCTCAGCATTTATCACTCAGACCGTCCGCTTGGTTGGCACAGTCAGCTTTGAACACATTATGTATTCATTATCCACCCCTGTTATGAGGCTCTTGTTTTATCTAGTATCCTCTTTAAGCCTGCGACATAAAAAATGCCTGCTAAGCAGGCATTTTGTCGTAGATGAGACGCTACTTGCGTAAGCGGCCGAACAAACCGCCGACAAAATCTGCTGCTTTGCTACCGGTTGACTGCTCGCCGTGGTCCTGACCGGAATCAGGTAATAGCAGCATATCGAGCAGCATCAGGCCAACGACCGTGCAGAATGCCGTGTCATCAATACTATCGGCCAGGCCAGTCACAGTCTGCAGCTTGCCAACGCGGGCTGGCAGTTCGAGATGCTCTTTGGCAAAGTCAGCCATACCGGGCAGTTTGGCAGTTCCACCAGTTATCACGACGCCGCCCGGCAGCTTGCGCGAGCGCTTAATTTTGATAAGTTCTTTGTCGACATATTCAAACAATTCTTCGACCCGAGCTTCGACGATCATGATGATGTCATCCATATCAAAGACCTGGTCCTGCTCACTCGGCGTAGTCGCCTTGATGGTAGCCGTGGCGCGCTTTGGCGCCCCGAGTGTGGCAAACTCCAGCTTCACCCGTTCTGCCGTGTCTAGTTCGGTCTTGAGGCCGATCGCCAGGTCGTTGGTGATGTGGGTGCCACCGATTGGCAGTACAGCAATGTGCTGGACTTCCCCGTCCTCAATGACGATCAGGTTGGTTGTGCCGGCACCAATGTCGAGTACGATAGTACCGGCTTCCTTTTGCTGGCGGCTGAGGACCGCTTCGGCTGAAGCCAGACTTGATAAGGTGTGGTGCGTCGGCTCAATCTGAGCCTTTTCGAGCGCCATGTCGAGGTTGCGCAGGTTTGGACTGGCGGCCGTGACCAAGTGGGCGTCGACTTCCAGCCGGACGCCGTGCATACCGACGGGATCTTTGATATTACGCTGGCCATCCAGGCTGTAATTCTTGGCAAAGAACTGGACGATTTCGCGGTTGGCCGGCATTTTGATAACGGTGGCGGCTTCTTCGACACGTAAGCGGTCATCGGTGCCGATTTCGCGGTTATTAGAGCTAATAGCAATCACGCCCTTGCTATCGATACCCTCGACATGAGCCCCGTTGATGTTGACGGTCGCGCGGTGGATCCGCGTGCCACTGATGCGCTCGGCTTCGGTGACGGCCTTGACGATAGCATCAGCAACCTCATCGATATGGACGACCGCACCCTTGCGGACGCCTAAGTTTGGACTCGAGCCATAGCCAATAATTGAGGGCTTGCCGTCAGCCTGGTCGATCATTCCGACGACACAGCGGACCGTCGAGGTGCCAATATCTAAGCCAATGAAATGGGTTTGGGCAGAATTATTATTCATATCTTACTTTTAGTATATCTTTTTTATTTTAGTTTGAGCAAATGTAACTCTAGTATAACGCTTTAGCTTGCATTGGGCAAGCGCGCTAGAATCCAGCGCTATGCAAATCTGGCGTTAGTCTATAACTGTGTGATAATCTCTGCCCCGTCCTCGGTGATGAGGATGGTGTGCTCGAAGTGAGCGGCCCAGGAACCGTCGGCGGTCAGGATGGTCCAACCGTCTTCGGCGACGTAGACGCGGTCGGTACCGAGAGTGGCCATTGGTTCGATGGCGATAGTCATACCCTTGTCGAGCCAGGGGCCGGTGTTGGCGCGGCCGTAGTTCGGGATGTTCGGGTCTTCGTGGAGTTCGTGGCCGACGCCGTGCCCGACCAGGTCGCGGACGATGCCGTAGGGGCCACCGAGCTTAGCATTCTGGAGCACAGCCTCCACGGCGGCGCCAATGTCGCCGGTGCGAACACGGTCATGTACGGCAGCGATGCCGGCCATCAACGACGATTCGGTGGCGCGCACCAACTGTTTGTGGTGCTGCGAGCGGACTTCGCCGACGATGACGGTAATAGCCGCGTCAGTGATCATACCTTGGTAATTAACGCCAAAATC
>DHXQ01000022.1:14680-16231 GCA_002413755.1 Candidatus Saccharibacteria bacterium UBA5152
CGAGGAACGCTGGTTTGCCGCCGAGGGCCTTCAGTTCGGCGGCTGCCTGGTTGGCGACGTCTTTGGTCGTCATCCCGGCAGCCACACTAGCCTTCAGGCTCTGCAATACAGTGGCCAGCATCCGGCCGCTCTCACGCATGGCACGCATTTCAGCAGTTGTTTTCACGCGGGTATTCATGGGCTTAGGCGAGTTCTTTATCAAGCTTTGTCGCGTGGTGCGAGGCATCAATCAGGTTCAATATTTCGTCATGAATCACCCGGGCATCGCGGTCACTATCGACGTCGTGAATCGGGACGCCTTCGGCGCGGAGATGTTCGAGGATTGGTGAGGTGACACGCTCGTAGGAATCGATGCGGTGCAGAATGGCAGCTTCGGTATCATCGAGCCGGCCACGGTTTAGCAAGCGCTGGACAACGACTTCTTTGCTGGCGATCAGATTGATGACACTATTGAGTTGGAAACGGCCTTTTTTGACCTGCGCGGTTAGCCAGTCGGCCTGCGGAATAGTGCGCGGGAAACCATCAAGCACAAATTCCTGCTGAATATCGATCAGGTCAAAAACCTTGTCCATGACGTCGATAATTTCGTCGTCACTGAGGAGTTTGCCCTGGCTCATTTCCAGCCGGCGCTTGCCGGTCACCAGGACGCGCAAGATCTCGCCGGTGGAGATCCAGGCATAGCCGTGTTCGTCGGCCAAAATCCGGCCTTGCATGCTTTTGCCGGCGCCAGCGACGCCCATTAGTAAAATCATGCACTTAACCTCTCTTTTACAAGTTTTGCAATCACCGAACCATCAGCGCTGGCACCGGCTTTGGCCTTGACCGCACCGATGACCTGGCCCATTTGGGCCATCGAGCTAGCACCCGTCGCGGCAATCGCTTCTTCAACCAGTTGCCGGATTGCAGACTCATCGATTTGAGCCGGTAAGTATTCGGTAATTATCTGTTTTTCGGCGAGTTCGGCCTCTGCCCGGTCGGGCGCACCACCCTTGATGTAGAGTTCGGCACTTTCCTGGCGCTTCTTGGCTTCGCGGGCAAACAGCGGGATGATGTCGTCATCACTCAGGCCACCCTCACCAGTCGCGGGGTCGACACGAGTGCCAGCAGCCACTTCAGCATAGGTAATCACGCTTTTAAGCGCTCGCACTACAGTGAGGCGATCTTTGTTACCAGCTAGCATCGATACTTTCAGGTCGGCCGTCAATTTGTCTTTGATGCTCGGTTTTTGGTCGTTTGTGGGTTGTGGGTTCAAATCTGTCATCCTGATTACACCTTATTATATCAAAAACCTGCCCTGAGCAGTAGCTCGGTCAAACAAAAACCCCGCTACTGTTGTGAGCGGGGTTATCGAGTGGGACAGCTGAATTACCGGATTCCCAGCTTGATCTTCTTGAGCTTGATAGCCTTGCGCTCGGTGCGAATAATCGCCTTGGAACGGCGGTCGCGCTTGCTGATGCCCTTTTCGAAGTACTGGCCAGACTTAACGATCGCGATCGCGCCTGACTGTTGGACTTTGCGGTTAAAGCGGCGAAGCAGGTTCTCCGTCGATTC
>DHXQ01000022.1:16448-20766 GCA_002413755.1 Candidatus Saccharibacteria bacterium UBA5152
ATGGGCGTAAGTGTACTGCATGCTGGTCAGACTGGGCATGACGAGTGTCTCAAACAAGTACACTGGCGTTGCCAGGAAGAAAAATATAAATGCCCCGTAGATTATTACCCTCATCTGCACTGATCTTATCAGGCCGACTGCCAGTTAGAAACTGCTCATGGATAGATATCACAAATCCGAATGAAAATCAGCGCTCCGCGCTTTAGAACCAGCCAAAAAGAGTGTCGATCAGCAGGCTCCACAGGCTATCCTGAATCGGACGCCCCGAGGGCACGATGATATTGAGCAGCGACATAAACCCCGTGTACAGACTCAGCCCAGCGAGAATAATCAGCGGCAGTAAGGCATAACCGCGTAGATTAAGGTGCGATATCGCTAGCATACTCAGCACCAGCAGCAAGACCGATGACAAGAAGATAATGAGGTATTTTTGACGGAGTCTCATGCTTTTCGTAGGCGTAACTATCGTTAGCTAGACAGCTTGGACGTTCTTTTTCTGTGAAGTGCGCTGTGATTTGAGAACAATGCTCTGGAGTTCTTTGAAGATGGCAAACTGTTTGTTGGTGTAATAAATTTTGGTATTGCCCTGCTTTTCGGAGTGCAAAAAGCCAACTTTTTCGAGTCGTTTCAGCTCACGTTGGATGTTGCCGGCATCTTCTTTGATGAGTTTGGCGAGGCCACGCACGTGGGTCTTAAAATCAGGGTATTTGGCATAAATAACAATGATTTTGCGGCGCACTCTGGATGTGATAAACACGTCAAGCATGGTACTTATACCCCTTCTTGGTTGCTCTTAATTCTTAATAAGGTTCCCTAGAAACGTAGTGACTTACATGAGGTCAGTAGCGCATGACGCTAAAGTTTATCATTGTCATTCACACAACGTCGAACAAGTTTGAGTATAGACGCTTTTGTAGGTCGAATCAACGGCTTTGCCCGCAAAATCTATATAATGGCTGTAGTGAAGCAGTATTACAAGGTGTTGGTGGCCAGTGCGCAGTACCACGGTGAAGAACCGTTGGTCTATTCATTTGAGGGCGATTTGCCTCTGTATAGCCTGGTACAAGTGCCAATGCAGCGTTACGCCATAACCGGGTTGGTGGTAGGGACTTCTGACAAGCCCAAGTTTGCCACCAAAGACATCCTGCAAGTCTTCGATATCCCGACTTTACCACCCGAATTGTATGCCCTGACGCAGTGGCTGCGCACCTATTATCCAGCGCCACTGGGCGTGGTGGCGCAGCAGATTTTGCCCGGCTCATTTATTGCTAAAACTGTCGCCGAAACGGTTGGGTTGAGCGAGCCGCTGAGCGCCAACACTGTCGAACTACCCCCGTTAACTACCGACCAATCGGCGGTGCTAGCGGCAATCACCAAGCCCGACACCTACCTACTACATGGCGATACCGGCACCGGCAAAACCCGGGTCTACATCGAGCTGACGCAGCGCAGCCTGCAGGCCGGCAAATCGGCCATTATCCTAACGCCTGAAATCGGCCTGACCTCACAGCTGGCGGCCAGTTTCCGCAACGTGTTTGGCGAACGCGTCATCGTAGTGCACTCCCAAATGACGCCCAAAGCCCGTCTGCAAAGCTGGCTGAAAATCATCCGCTCCAGCGTGCCGCTGGTGATCCTGGGCCCGCGCTCAGCGCTGTTTAGCCCCCTGCCCCACATCGGGCTGATCGTCGTCGACGAGTCGCACGAACCAGCCTACAAGCAAGAGCAGGCGCCGCACTACCTGGCGTCGCGCGTCGCCTCGCAGCTGGCGCGACTGCACGGCGCCACGCTGGTGCTGGGCTCGGCAACCCCTTCGATTGGTGATTATTACGTTGCCGAGCGCCTCAATAAGCCGATCCTGCGCATGACGAAGATGGCGGCCAGCAGTGCCAACGACCTGGCAGCAACCGCCGCCGGCACTACCAAAAAATCACTGATCACGACAACCTTAGTTGATCTGAAAAACCGCGATGCATTTACCCGCTCGCAGTACCTGTCGACTGCGTTATTGCAGTCGGTCGACGTCAGTCTAAGCCGCGGCGAGCAGAGTCTGCTCTATCTCAACCGTCGCGGCACCGCCCGGGTGATCCTATGTAATAACTGCGGCTGGCAGGCGGTTTGTCCGCACTGTGATTTGCCGCTGACATACCATCACGATTTGTACATTTTGCAGTGTCACACCTGCGGTTATACCCAAGCTACACCGACCTCCTGCCCGGAATGCGGCAATGCCGACATCGTCTTCAAAGTGGTCGGCACCAAGGCCATCGAAGAAGAAGTCAAGCGGCTGTACCCCAACGCCCGGGTGATGCGCTTCGATACCGACAACAAAAAGGCCGACCGCTTCGAGCAACACTTCGAAGCCGTGCGGTCCGGTGAGGTCGACATTCTGATCGGCACCCAACTGCTCGCCAAGGGTCTGGACTTACCCAAGCTCAGCACTCTCGGAATTATCGTCGCCGACACCTCGCTAACCTTCCCGGATTATTCGGCTGAGGAACGGACCTTCCAGCTGGTGGCACAGGTAATTGGTCGGGTTGGCCGCGGTCACAAAGATGCCGCCGGCAAGTCGATCGAGCAGCGTGTCATCGTCCAATCATACGCGCCCGACCGGCCGGTTATCACTGCCGCGCTGGCTCGCGACTACGACAGTTTTTATCAAACCGAACTCAAAGAGCGCGAGTTATTCTTCTTCCCGCCGTTTTGCTATGTGTTGAAATTGACGGTCCGGCGAGCTTCCAGCAAGGCTGCCGAGCAGGTATCTGAACAATTTATGTATTCAGTCCAAAAGCTAGGTCTACCCCTGCTAATCGAAGGTCCGATGCCGTCATTTTACGCCAAAATCGACAATAAGTACGAGTGGCAGCTAATCGTCAAAAGCAAGCAGCGGGCTGCCCTGCTCCGGGTAGTTGAGCTGCTGAAAACCGACGCTAAGTCCGGCTGGAATTACGACATCGATCCGATCAACCTGCTCTAGCGAGACTAATCGATTTGCTGAACATGCAGGTTGTATTTGCGGCCATTTTCCTGAGCAACCGCAATGATCTCGTTAGCAACTTCAGCTGAAATACCAATATTAGCTGCCTTGGCCTGGAAAGTTGCCCTACTTGCTTCCTTTCCGAAAGCTGAGCCTAAGAATTCTGAACTGGTAGCGACAACCCCACGCAGGGCATTAGTGAGTGAATCAATCCCGCGGGCAGTATCATCGATAACGGCCTCACCTTGCTGCAATGCGGCGGCGGCGACCGTGCGCAGTGCGGACTTAAGCGGTTCGCCGCCGAGTGCCATAGACGTAAGATGATCATCTTCGATATCATGCTTATAAAACTCGGACTTGCCAGTGGAAACCGGGTATTGTCCGTCCGCAAACGTCTGCAAGTAGTCGATACCTGGAATGTACCCGTCATCGGGGAAAAGCTTGATGTCAACACCGAGTTTGGAAGCAGCTCGTTTGATTGTATCGGGAGTAGGAATAGCGGTGATTCGGCGATAGCCATCGCTGGTTTCTGTAACATATCCCAACGCTTCCATGAGATCTCCCATATCGGGCTGTAGCTTCCATTCATCCTGCAGCTTGCCGAATGATTCAGTGCTTACCACCTTTCCCTTATCGGTCTGTGCAGCTTCGATCGGGCGGTTCAGCGTCATTGTAATAGGCTGGAAATTATCATCAAAAGTTTCAAGCTCACCGGTCACACTAAATTTTCCAACCGGAATAGTATCCAGTGCGGTTGGCCGCAGAGTGGCAAGGGCGACAGTTGTGATATCTGCCATCTCTTCTGTTACATCTTCAAATACTTCTACGCCAACCGGTAAGTCAGTCATACACCTCTTGCCGTTAAGCTCAAGGGGCCGCACGCTTGCTATAACTGTCTCGGCTACCAGCCTGCTGCCGATATCGTGGGCTTCGTGCTGAGCTTGCGGATCAGTTTCGGGGTTCATGAGGACTGATGGGGATTGGTTCATATTCGAGATTTATCTTTTTATGTTGGATTAACTGTCTTAACATTAGCACTTTGTTGCCGTATTGTCAATATGAGTTGTTTTATAAATACTCCCATTGGGCTGTCGACCGTCCGTTTGTATCTGTTATAATTGTATGATCGCCAGAGAGAAAATATATGACTAAAGACGACATCATTACCCTACCCAACAACCACCTGAGACAGCGCTCGCAGAAGATCAGTTTTGTTACCCCTGAAGTCGTACAACTGGTTGAGGAGATGAAAGATGCCACCATTGACTGGGAGAACAGCCGCAAGCACGAAGTCGGGGTTGCCTTAGCCGCTGTGCAGGTTGATAAGCTGCAGCGTATCGTGGT
>DHXQ01000023.1:0-2071 GCA_002413755.1 Candidatus Saccharibacteria bacterium UBA5152
GACGGACAATCCCACCGGGGCAACTTTAGTCGACCGTGACAGCAATGCCATCGCCGAACTACAGAAGCGCTTTACTGGGGTTGAGATTTTGCATGACGACTTTCTAGCCGCTTCGCAGCAGTTAGTATCGGCAGGCAAGCACTACGATCTAATCTTCGCCGACCTGGGAGTATCGTCACCGCACCTTGATAACGCCGTACGCGGGTTCTCAATTTCGAAGGATGGTCCGCTCGACATGCGGATGGACTCTGGAGAATTTGGGCAGGAACTCACCGCCGAACGCATCGTCAATGGCTATTCCGAAGCCCAGCTGATTGATCTGCTGGAACGCTACGGAGAAGAACCAAAGTCACGGGCAGTTGCCAGGGCAATCATTGCCGCTCGGCCACTCCATTCGACAGCGGAACTAGCCCGCGTGGTAGCGAAAGTTTGGCCCGGACACAGCAAGGTCCATCCGGCGACCAGAACCTTCCAAGCCATCCGTATCGCCGTCAACGACGAGCTCGGACAATTGGAGAAAAGTCTGGCATTGTGGGTTTCTTTACTGAATCCCGGCGGGCGACTGGCTATAATCTCCTTTCAGAGTCTGGAAGACAGACTGGTAAAGAATTATTTCCAGGATAATAGTGACCACGGCGGCGCACGATATGACTCAGCACTGCGCCTACTTACCAAACGACCATATACCGCTGAGTCCACTGAACTCGTTCACAATCCGCGTGCCCGTAGTGCAAAGCTACGAGCCGCAGTGAAAATAAATAATCAAAAATAGGAGGCACAAAAAATGCCAATCCAAGTAAAATCCAGTTCCCGGGCCTACAAAGTCCAAGTTAAAGTTGTTTAGTCCTTCGGACTAACCACCGACCGGCCTATAGCCGGCCTCTCCAGGCACTCGGTTTTTTGTGTACACATTGTGGCCACAAATAACCGAGTCGCTCGCGGGGTACATAAAATAAAACAAAAATATAATATTAAAAAGGGGGTACGCAATGACGTATTCCAGTTTAAGCATGTCGCAGAGCCCACTGGCACGAGGTCAACGCTTCGCCAGCCGCAACCAGAACGCCGTCGATTTCCGACGGGGCAATGGTAAGCTCGGTCCAATCAGCAACACCGTTATACTTATTATTCTGGCCTGTTTACTTGGTCTCCTCTACCTCACGCAAGTGACCAAAACCGACGCCTACGGGTATACAATTGATAAACTCCAAACCCAGCAGTCTGAACTTAAACATCAAAACGAAGATTTAGTACTCGCTTCTGCCCAAATGCAGTCACTCGACCGCGTGCAGGCTAGTGCCCAAGCCACCGCGCTTGCGCCAACTGCTCCATCTGGTACGGTTCGTTAACAAGAAGCTCATGTATAATCAGTTGTAGTTATGTTTCAAGAGGGACCACAAAACAATGCTGGGACCGCGCAACCAGTCAAGCGCATCCGCGTCTGGTATGCTGTACTGCTATGCATTATGGCGGTCTTTTTGGTGCGCCTCTTTTATCTTCAGGTTATCCGTTATGAACACTACAAGAATATCGCTCTCAGCGACCAACTGCGGCAGTATGAAATTCCCGCCTCTCGGGGCACGATTCTGGCGCATAGCGGCGGCTCGGATGACGGCACGGTACCGATCGTGCTCAACCAGAAACTGTATGTGATATATGCCGATCCGCTCTTCGTGAAAGACGCCAGCAAAATGGCTTTGTCGGTCGCTCAGATAACGGGTGGTAAGGCCGATGACATAGCCTCAACTCTGAAGGATGGCATGGCCACCAAGGGCAAGCGCTACGTCGTGCTTGCCAAGAAGGTGACTGAGGCCCAGCGGGATAAAATCGTGGCTCTCAAAATGCCGGGCTTGGGTGCGGTTGCCCAGGAATATCGCACCTATCCGCAGGGCAGCACCGCGGCGCAGCTACTCGGCTTTGTGAACGATGACAGCGTCGGCACTTACGGCATTGAACAGGCGCTCAATACCGAGCTGAAGGGCACGGCCGGCGAACTGAAGGCCATCACTGACGTGCACGGTGTACCGCTGGCGGCAAGCACAGGTAACACTAGCAAGCCGGCCGTGCCCGG
>DHXQ01000023.1:2348-10640 GCA_002413755.1 Candidatus Saccharibacteria bacterium UBA5152
ATCGAAGTCGGCTCCATCATGAAAGTCCTGACCACCGCCGCCGCGCTTGATGACGGTGTCATTAAGCCCGATACGACGTATTACGATCCGTATCAGGTCACGGTCAATGGTTTCAAGATTACCAACATCGAGGAAGACGGCGTCGCCGGCACCAAGAGTATTGCTGATATCCTCAACCTGTCACTCAACACTGGTGCAACCTGGGAACTGATGCAAATGGGCGGCGGCCAGATCAACCAGAAGGCTCGCGATACCTGGTACGACTACATGAGCAATCATTACCGTTTCGGCAAGGATACCGGCATAGAGCAGGGGTATGAATCTCCGGGCATTGTGCCGGCTCCGAAGGATAATGGCGCTGGTATCAATCTGACCTATGCCAACACCGCCTTCGGCCAAGCGATGACCGCCACGCCAGTCCAAATGGCCGGCGCATTGGCTGCAGTCGTTAACGGTGGAACATACTACCAGCCGCGCCTGGTCGATGCGACCATCGATGATACGGGCAAGAGTACGCCGGTTGCACCAAAAATTCTCGATAAGAATGTGGTGTCACCCAAGGTCAGCCAGGCAATCATCCCACTGATGCAGTATGTCATTGATAAGCACTTTATTGTGCCACCCTTCGACCAAAGCCGCTACACAGTCGGCGGTAAAACCGGTACGGCGCAGATCGCCAAACCAGGCGGCGGTTACGACGAGACAAGCTACAATGGTACCTACCTCGGGTTTGTGGGCGGTGACCAGCCGGAGTACGTGATTGCTGTCTTCGTCAACAAGCCCAAGGTCGGCTCCGGCGCCTACGCCGGGACGGCGGCCGCCCAACCGATCTTCGCCAGCCTGGGTCACATGCTAATCAACAACTCCTACGTCACTGCTAAAAACTAGCTGCTAAAGGGTGTCGGTAAAACGGTCAGGGCGTAGTATAATTAGCGGTAAGAAGTTTAAACTATGACACAAACACTCACGCTCGCGGTTGATATTAACACGGTTATTCGGACGCTTGGTTATGGGTTTTTTGCGTTTGCGCTGAGCATCATGATCACGCCGATCTATACGACACTGGCTTATAAATACCAGTGGTGGAAAAAGGCCCGCACCGTGGCCTGGAACGGCGAAAAAGCGGCTGTGTATAGCAAGCTACACGCGGCTAAGCACCTGCGCAATATCCCGACGATGGCAGGTATGATCTTCGTGGTGACGATTATCATTGCCACCTTTTGCGGCAACTTAACCAGGGGTGAAACCTGGCTGCCGCTGGCGGCGATGGTACTATCGGGATCAGTCGGGCTGGTCGACGACATCATGAATATCAAGGGCCATTCGAGCATCGCCGGCATGCGGGCGATTGTGAAGTTTGGGCTGCAGAGCGCAATTGCCCTGGCAGCTGGCTGGTGGCTGTTTAGCAAGCTCGGCATTACTGATATCGCTATCCCCGGACTCAACCACGTGTACATCGGCGGCTTTATCATTCTTTTGTTCTGGTTCGTGGTGATTGCCACGGCTAATTCGGTTAATATCAGCGACGGGCTTGACGGCTTGGCTGGCGGATTGCTCACGACGTCGTTTGCGGCCTACGCGGTGATTTGTGTGGTTGAGGGTCGCTACTCACTGGCCGCACTCTGTCTGACGACGGTTGGTGCGTTGCTCAGCTACACCTGGTTCAACATCTATCCGGCCCGGTTCTTTATGGGTGACGTTGGGGCGTTTGCGCTGGGTACAATGCTCGGTGTGATCGCCGTGCAAACCGATACCATCTATGTACTGCCGATCATAGGTGCTGTCTATGTCGTGGAAACCGGCTCGGTGATAATAAACCGGCTGTCGCGCAAACTGCGCAACGGCAAAAAGGTCTTCCTGTCATCACCACTGCATCATCACTTTGAAGCTCTGGGCTGGCCGGAAACCAAGGTTACGATGCGCTTCTGGATCCTCGGTAATGTGGCAGCCGTTCTCGGCTTGATAGTTTTCTTTATGGGGAGATACCAGTAAATGGCTCCGGTGGGACGCCAATCATTCGATAGGCCGGCCATTAGACAACGTGGGCTCACTGCAGCTGATACGGCGGGATCGCTCGACCTGGGGCGGCGGCATCGGCCAGATTTTTGGTTGCTGATCTTGTGCTTGCTTATGCTGGTGATTGGTTTGGTAGTGGTTTACGCTATTAGCCCAGCCCTGGCCGAGGCCGCCGGGACCTCGCAGACTCACTATGTCCAGCGCCAACTACTGGCGATCGGGCTCAGTCTGGTGGCCTTTGTCGCGATGGCTCGGATTCCACTGGGGCTGGTGCGCCGGTTTTATAAACCTTTGCTGATTCTAGCTGGCGTGGCGACACTTTTGGCGTTAGTCATGCCGGTCAATCCGTTGTATCCGGCGCACCGCTGGGTACGGTTGGGTAGTCTGTCGTTCCAATCGGTTGAACTTATGAAATTTGCCGTTCTGATCGCTATGGCCGGATTCTTGACCGAGCGCGCCCGGCGCGGACTGCTCAGCGATTTTAATCAAACAATCCGGCCGGTTCTGATTGCCGTTGGCGTATTGGTGATTGTGGTTGCCGGGCCGAGCGCCATCCATGCCCAAAGTGACCTTGGCTCAACCGCTGTGATTATCGCCATGATGGCGACCATGGCCTTCGTGGCGGGTATGTCGCTCAAAAAGCTGGCAATTGGGGTGGCGATTCTAGCCATCGGTTTTATTCTGGTGGTGATCCCATCGAACTATCGTCGTGACCGGGTGACGTCGTTTTTGCACCCGGACGCTGGCTGTCAGCAGGCCGCCGGCTACCAGGCTTGTCAGGCGCTAATTGCCGTTGGTTCCGGCGGCCTGGCCGGCCTGGGGTTGGGCCGGAGCGTCCAGGCCTACGGCTATTTGCCAGAGGCAGCCAATGACTCGATCTTCGCGATCTATGCTGAGAAGTTTGGCTTCATCGGTACGGCGGTGCTACTGGGGATCATTGTCGCTTTCTTGAGCCGTATCAAGAGCATTGCCGAGCGGGCACCGGATATGTTTAGCCGTCTCATCGTCATCGGAATATTGGCTTGGCTCAGCGTACAGGCGGCGATCAATATTGGCGCCATGATCGGGTTGCTACCACTGAAGGGGATTACCTTGCCGTTCATAAGTTACGGTGGTACCAGCGTGGTATTCGCGGCAGCCGCGGTTGGTTTAGTCTTCCAGGTGTCGTATTATACCTCGATGCGGGTATCGAAGACCACTGGCCCCGATATCAAGCCACAACAGGGTAATAACAGAGGAGGCGGCAATGACAATAGTCATGACTGGCGGCGGCAGCGGGGGGCATATCACCCCAATCCTGGTAGTCGCTCGCGAGCTTAAGCGGCTGCGCCCGGACATCAAAATTGTCTATATCAGCCATGCGGGTGACAGTCTTGACGATGTTGTCGCTGATGATAAAAGTATCGATGAGATGCATTCGGTGCGGGCGGGGAAGTTCCGCCGTTATAACGGGGAAGGCTGGCGTCAATTGCTTGATTTCCAGACGATCTGGCTCAATATCCGCGACGCCTTTAATATTTTAGCCGGCATCTGGCAAAGTTTTTGGCTGCTGCGCCGCATCCGGCCAAGCATAATTTTTACACGAGGAAGTTACGTCAGCGTGCCGGTCTGTTTGTCGGGGGCGCTGCGTCGGATCCCCTATATTACTCACGATTCAGACGCCATCCCGAGCCTAACCAACAAGATTATTGCCAAGTGGGCCACACTGCATGCTGTAGCGCTGCCCGAGGAACTCTACCCATATCCGATCGACAAGACGCTGACCGTCGGTGTTCCGATCAGTGAAGGCTACCAGTTGGTAACTGATAAGCTGCGCCAGGCCTACCGCCGCGAGCTCAAGCTCGACGGCTATAAGCAGATCCTCTTCGTCACCGGTGGTGGCCTGGGCTCTGAGCGAGTCAATAATGCGGTGATAGCCAATGCACCCGATCTGCTCGCCCGATATCCTGGTCTGGCGATTGTGCACGTCACCGGTCGGTTGCATGAGGAGAAAGTTCGGGCGGCCTACCAAGCTGAGCTACCGGCCGGCACCGCCCTGCGCGTGGCCGTCAAAGGCTTTGTGAATAATCTGTACCTCTACAGCGGCGCGGCCAACGTCGTTGTCGCTAGGGGCGGTGCCACTAATCTTGCCGAGTTTGCGGTTCAGGGTAAGACCTGTATTATCATACCCAACCCGCTGCTCACGGGCGGCCACCAGCTCAAAAATACCTCGGCGCTCCGGGACATCGGTGCCATCGTCGAGATGACCGAAGAGCAAATTGATCAGGAGTTGCGCCTGTCCAGTGTGGTAGCTGACCTGCTTGACCACCCTGACCGGGCTGCGAAGATCGGTCAGGCGTTCGCCAACTTTGCCAAGCCCGATGCTGCTCATCATTTGGCTGAGTTATTGTTAGAAAAAGCCAAACCGACGTAAAATAGCATAAGCATGGCATTATTTAAAAAATCAAAACAAACACCTGACACGCTGGCCGGTCGCCGCCGGCCGCTTCAGGCGGGTGACGACCGGCCCCGCAATCCCGGGACGATGTTCTCGTATTATTCGCAGCGCTCAAATGTCGAGAATAACGTCGGCCGCCGCGAAGCTCCTGAAACAGTACTGGCTTCTCGTAACCCAGTCTTGGCAATTGCCAAGCACCGGGTACTGGCGCTGTTCGTCGTGGCCGGGCTACTGGTTCTGACTGGCTACCTGCTGATGCTGTCAGGTACGCCGCGGGTCGTATTGCTACAAGACGCTGCGACGGCTTATTTCCTGCAGGATAAATCTGTCTACCAGCAGACAGCCGAGCAATCGCTTGCCAAGTCGGTCTTTAACCGCAACAAATTGACGATTGATACCGCGACCGTCCGAGCCGACCTACTCAAGAATTATCCGGAAATCGAAAATGTTTCAGTGGCGCTGCCGATATTTGGGCACCAACCGCAGATCTATGTTGAGCCGTACAAGCCGTCATTTATCCTGACGACAACTTCCAGCAACGCTTTCTTGCTCGATGCCACCGGGCGCGCCCTGGCTAGTACCAGTCAGATTCCCAATATCGACAAGCTCGGCGTGCCAACCCTGCAGGATAAGACTGGTAATGAGATTAAATTGGGTAACCGGGCCATTCCGAGCTCGACTGTGAGCTTCGTACAGACCGTATTAGCGGCCTTGAAAGCCAAAAGCGTAAACGCTAGCACTTTGACGCTGCCGGCCGGCTCATACGAGCTAGACGTGGCAATTGCCGGCCAGCCCTATTACGTGAAATTTAACCTGGAGAACGATGCCTTACAGCAGGCCGGGGCATTCCTGGCAACACAGAACCGTCTGAAGACAGATAAGGTAACACCGGCGACATATATCGACGTCCGCGTGCCTGACCGGGCATATTACAAATAAATCTGTCGAGTAGCCACAAGGGTAGGGCACTTCTCCTCCACTCTCCCCTAGGAGTTCGTATTTTGTTCATATATATCGTGTCGTGTGTCAAAAAACATATAAACATACAAAAACGTGAAATGTCAAAACAGAGCAGCGGAGCAGGGTAGGATAACGGGGGAGTCATAATAAAAAATCAAAATGTCAAAAAGCAAATGTTTTCACGAAAAAACTGTGGAAAACTATACGAAAGTATATTTGCTTCATAATGCAAACGATTGCAAGTAGGAACCTTAGAGAGCCATGGTAGCGAACTGAGGGAGGCCCGGAGGAGCTCGGGCTGACATACATGGAAGCGCACGTGCATTACGTGCATGCTAGACTCAGCAATTTGTACGTACAAGTTACGTACAAACGCCGTACATTTGGTGGAGTCCCCTACATAGCAGTGATAGAAGTGGTACGAGTTAACCTCTTAGATTTATATATTCATGTCGCAAAATATACATTGTGCGACATATAGTCACTATGCTTTGCTGGACGCATTTCGCGCTGCCCCAGCCCCTGGATTGCTCTGATTTTTTAAAAATTTAATTTTGATAATCCTCTGCTCACCATGTTGCCCACTAAACTGCTTATGGCTGGCTGTGTTGGCTTTTTGAGCCTATGTGCACCAATTATGCCTTTTGGACCTTTGTTTGCTATTTGTACGTATTTTAGCCCGTATATGAGCATCCCATTAGTGTTCGTATATTGTTCGCACTTAGCTGCTATCTTCCGGATGCCTGCAACGGCACAGTCATAGTACGGATAAGGTCGTGAATGCCAAGTATAATCCTCGGTTCGATATCAAATAAACGAAGCTTCTCTTCACTGTCGCCAGTGAGAGCGCCGAGCGCTACTTGACCCCACGAGATATCGCGAATAGCAGGCTCATTATTTCGTAGCTTCTTTGAATAATATGCTCTAGCAAGGCCTTCGATTAGTATGAGTGAATCAATATCAGGCTGGTGAGGTTTCAGGATATAAGGTACTGCAGCGACCAACGCATAACCATCGGGTATGAGATCATCCTCATCATGAGTGTAGGCGTTTTCGTCTGGCATTTTGCCGAGCGGCAGGTCACCTGTCTCTGGCATCTTGTGTAATGCCCATACAGGTTTGATTGCAACTGCACCAATTGCCTCGGCGGCTTCTGGGAGTAATCTGTCGGCAAGGTCTAGGACAGTCATCAGTCTTTCAGTGCCTGAATATT
Organism: Candidatus Saccharibacteria bacterium UBA5152; assembly: GCA_002413755.1. Classification (GTDB taxonomy): domain Bacteria; phylum Patescibacteriota; class Saccharimonadia; order Saccharimonadales; family UBA4665; genus UBA4665. Next base: position 8,975 of record DHXQ01000023.1, read on the forward strand.
CAAGCCATACGCCCCTAACAAAGGTCGTCTCTCCTTCAAGTGGCCCTACGTTACCTTTGGACTGTAGTTGCTCATATGTCCAGGCAACGGGTGTTTCTGGATCGTAAACATCAAGGTCGAGGCCTGGAAATTTACTAAGGTGTGCCATTGCTCACTCTTTATTCAGCGAGGCTGTACGTAGCTTTGGCGACGCGCTTGAACTGGTTCTTGCCCTGGAGGTTCAGGAGGATGGTTGTCTCTTTGACGTAGCGGCTCTTGAGGACGCGCTTGACGATTTCGTCGCGGTGCAGCGGGCCGCCTTCCTTCTTGAGGACTTCGGTGATGATGTCAGAGACAGTACCCTTTTCGTAGCCCCATTCCTTCAGAGCGTAGATACCGCGGCCGATCAGGACGAAGCGCTTGTCTTTGATCAGTTCGTTGTGGATAGCTTGGGTGGTGACGTCTTTGCGCTTGAAGTCGCTGTCTTTGATGGCAGCGGCGATTTCGTTGAAGTGCATGTGCTTGCCGTGCTCTTTGAGGATGACGAAGATCTTGTCGCGGATGTTCTTCGGGTTGACCATAGGCCACTTCATGAGGCCCCAGCGGCCATTGAGGGTTGCCAGGTGCTTGCTGATGCTAGCTAGTGATTCAGCCTGCTTAATCTGGTCTTTGGTGTTAGCAAAACCAGCGCCAGCGGCGATATCTTCGATAGTGGCTGGCTCGCCGATCTTTTTGACGGACTCAATCAGCTTGGTGACGTCGGACTTAACGGCAGCGTCGTCGCGGATGGCTTTGATACCGACAGCGTGGTGGTAGTGGTCATCTTCGTTAATAACGACGAGGTCAGGGCCGAGGCTGGCCAGGAAGGCTACCCTTGCCTGCTGCAGTTTGCTGACGTCGCTGCCGACCTTTTCGGTCAATTGGCTGACGCGGGCAACTTCGCCGAGCTCGTGGAGATAGGTCAGGAATTGTGTTTGGATCTCTGGTACTTGCGGTACACTTCCCTGTTCGGCAGCAACTTTCAGGCGGTTAACGACTGATTTTTCGAGCTGGCGCACCCGCTCGCGGGTAATACCAAGAAGCTCCCCGATCTGTTCGAGGGTTTCTTTGCGGTCAAACAGACCAAAACGGCGCGAAACGATTTCTCGTTCGCGTTCGCGATCTATGGTGCCCAAAATGTCGTTGATGCTCGCTTCGGTGCGGATAGCGGTTTGGGTTGACTCTTCAGCCATCGGAAATTCCTATCTGTTAATACGGTAAAACTATATGTTAACTATAACACCTATATTTATTGAAGTCAATACTTCGAAGGTCTAAACATATTGTAGCACGAAATCGACGGCCTAGTAGGTTTTGTGTTGTAAAAATGTGATTATGCCAGTTTCCACAACGAATTGCAAGTTTCCGCAAAACATGGAAACATATAAATCTTTTAATCAAGAGTTTTAAGGCTGCTGTGCTGACTGATCAGGGATAGATATCCCGGGCTGACCTGCCTGGAATGGGGCGTCACCCCGCTCGTCGATAATACCTAAGGCGCTGACAATTCCGCACGCCGCCATAAGTCCTAGAACCACCACGCGGTCGGCAATCTCCCTTCTATGGAGACGACTTTCGAATGATATACGCTCTTCGTGCGGTGTCATATAAAGTTATAGTAGCATAATCTACAAATATAGCTACTGGA
>DHXQ01000003.1:0-233 GCA_002413755.1 Candidatus Saccharibacteria bacterium UBA5152
GGCCAGGAAGTGGCGATGGTATCGAAACGAGATACGCTGAAGAACCAGGACGGCTTTGTGCTGCAGTCGCTGACACTGGTGAATGTCGAGGACGGCGCTAATCTGTCGGTTGAACACTCTGAGCAGATCCGCCTGATAGATTGGGTAGGCACCAAGATTGTCTACATCCGGATCAAGGCCGGTACTAGCGCCGGTAGCCCCGACCGTTACCAGCTGATATCGTACGACTACAC
>DHXQ01000003.1:524-7387 GCA_002413755.1 Candidatus Saccharibacteria bacterium UBA5152
CGATCTTCGTACGATACACTCTCGCTCGTCACCGACCAGAATACTTACAGTTACAAGCTCGGCGACAGCGCTGTCAAATCAACGACCGTCAAGCCCTCGGCCGATACTAATAAATTCTTCTTGGACAATGATGATGCCACCCAGGCCTTATGGTTTGATAGCCGCGACGGCAAAGGGGTATTGCTGGCGGATAATGTGAGTACTGGCAAAGATACCGTAGTCACTTCGCAGGACAGCCTTGTAAGTCCACTGAGCTGGCACAATGCCCGCACCGCCATCTACCGCGTCAGTAAGCCCGACGAGACTGCTGACTACGCTGTCAGCCTGGACGGCGGCCAGCCCAAGAAGATCGTTGACGTGACGCCATCTGCCGGCCTCAGTGCCTGGAATTACTAGCTGAGCGGTTTTGCTACACTTATAGGATATGCCCGACATGGAGACTGACATCGAGGATTTCCTGATAAGCCTCCGGCGGTTTTATGAAGAATCCGGCCGGCACGATATGCTGTGGCGCCAGCCGGAGTCGGATGGTAGCCTGGATCCGTATAAGATTTTGGTGTCCGAGCTCATGCTGCAGCAAACACAAGTCGTCCGGGTGGCGCCCAAGTTTGTGGCTTTCACGGAGCGTTTCCCAACGGTGCAGGCGATGGCCGCGGCCAGTCTGGGAGATGTCCTGGGCCTGTGGAGCGGCCTGGGCTACAACCGCCGGGCCAAGTTCCTCTGGCAAGCCGCCGCGGCCATCACCACTGATTTTGATGGCCATTTCCCGACTACGACTGAGGAGCTCCAGAAACTGCCGGGAGTCGGTCCAAATACTGCCGGGGCGATCATAGCCTATGCCTACAACCAGCCGGCCGTCTATCTCGAGACAAACATCCGGACCGTGCTGATCCACCACTTTTTTAAAGACGAACTGGCGATTGCCGACAAAGCTCTACGTGCCATATTACGGCAAATTGTCGAACAATTACGGCCGAATGATAGTCAGATGTCTCCACGCGAATTTTATTGGGCGATGATGGATTACGGCGCTCATCTTAAGCAGACAGTCGGCAACCTCAACCGCGCTAGCTCCAGCTTTGTGAAACAATCAACATTTCATGGTTCCCGGCGCCAAGTCCGCGGGCAGGTTATCCGGTTACTAACAGAGAGAAAGTATGATATTGACGAGCTCGTGAAAACATTGTCGGATGAGCGGGCTGTGAGCGTTATTGACGACCTGGTGAGCGAAGGTCTACTGCAAAAGCGTGGTCAAATGCTCAGCCTGCAGTAAATTTTATGACTGTTTCATGGCATGTCTTTCTGCCGTTTCCCAAAAGTAACCAGAAGTTCACATTAAAACAGAGGGCATGAAGTAACTTTCTGGTTACAAATGGAAAATGGGGTTTTTGAAGGTGTAACCATCCAACAGCTCGGGAAATATGTTATAATATACCGATATGTCACAAATACTTACACTAGATGATCCGGCGCTGATCGACGCCATCAAAAATGGCGCAGTTGGCGTCATCCCGACGGATACTATCTACGGTATTGTGTGTGATGCCGCCAACCCGGCTGCAGTCGCCAAGCTGTACGCCCTCAAGCACCGTGAGCACAAGCCAGGCACGATTATTGCCGCCAGCGTCGACCAGCTCGTAGGCCTCGGTCTTAAACGGCGCTATCTGGTGCCAGTCGAGCAATATTGGCCAGGTGCGGTGAGCGTGGTTATTCCCAGCTATGAGCTGGGATACCTGCATCAAGGTGTCGGCAGTCTGGCGGTCCGGATTCCGGCTGACAACGGCCTACAAAGCTTACTCAAACAAACCGGTCCCTTGCTTACCAGCAGTGCCAACCAACCGGGAGAGCCTGTCGCTAACTCCGTAGCCGAAGCCCAGGCATACTTTGGCGATGATGTTGAGTATTACGTCGATGGCGGCGACCTATCGAACCACCAACCCTCCTCTCTCGTTCGGGTCGTCGATGACGCTTTAGAAGTGCTGCGTCCCGGTGCTGTTACAATTGAAGAATAGTTATCTGACGGCGCCGAGCGTTGTATTAAGTAGAGGGGACAGTATGACATTTGACGAGTATCAAAAAAAGGCACTGACCACGGCTATGTTCTCTGGTAACGAGCTGCTCGATCTTGCGCACTGGGCTTTAGGTATAACCGGTGAGAGCGGTGAAATTGCCGAGAAGGTGAAGAAAATAATCCGTGACAGCAAAAGCGTGGTTACGAACGAGGCCAAAACTGAGATTGCCAAAGAAATTGGTGATGTGCTGTGGTACCTGGCAATATTGTCAGACCATCTGGGTGTCTCATTTGAAACGGTTGCCCAAAATAATCTTGAAAAACTAAAAAATCGAAAAGCAGAAAGTAAAATCAGTGGCTCCGGCGACAACCGTTAAGTTGACTGCGAGCTACGCTTCAAGAAACGACTTAATGGCCTCTACGGCGGCTGTAACCTCAGTGTACTCAACGACAGTTACCGTGGGGCTGCCGGCAACCATGGCTGAGAGCTTGCGGCCGTCTATTGGTCGGAATAGGCAGAGGACTGGCTTGCCCCACTCTTCGGCTTTGGCAATTTCGTAGCCCACGCCCAAGGACGGATTACTGACTTCGGCGATGATAGCATCGGCATTCTTGACCCATTCCATGTCTCGCGTCCATATATTACGTTCCGGCAATGAGCTGCCATTGAGACTCAGACCGTCAGCAATGAATATTTCGCTGAGCAGCTCGGCATGCTGTTTGATTGATTTCACTAAAGCCGGATAGATGCTTTTGTCGCCACCACCTCTGATTGAGCAGGCAAAATAAACCTTTTTCATGCGGCTACGGGTGAAATGAAGGTTTTACGTAGCCATTCGTCCAGGCTGCCGCCGCCCCCGGCGCTGATACAGACGACGTCGTCGTCGGCGGCGAGGTGGTCTTTGATAATCTCTGCCAGCCCACTATCCAGGGCGGCGGCAGCCGTCTTGGCCTGCGTAGCTTCGCTCAGGAGGTTTTTCAGGTCAGTAGGCGAGAGTAAGGGCAATGTCTTATCCTCGCGTGCCAGATAGGTCGGCACGATGTACAGGTAACCGACATTATCGAACAGCGTCTTGAGCTCGTCCTTGATGAAATGCTGGCGGGTATTGTGCAAGCCCTCGTAGACTACAACCACCTTGTGGCCCTTGGCCAACTCGTGGGCGGTGTCGAGCGTACCGCGGATTTTGGGCGGGGTGTGAGCGTAATCGCTGTACAAGTTCGGGATGATCTGCTCAAAACGGCGAGAGACGCCCGGAAAGGCGTCCAGCGCGGCCAGCAGCTCTTCTATAGGGCGGCCACTGAGCGGTTGCAGCGCCACGGCGACCTGCCAGGCATCTTGGCGGTTCACGGCGCCGGGTAGATGCAGCAAATTTTTGATGTCCGGATTTGTTTTGTCGACACTCTCAATTGTCGTGCCCGGCGTATTCGAAACCTTGGGCAGATCTTCGCTCCAGAGCAGCGCGCGGCTACTCTGACTGATAAATTGGCGAAAAGCCTGCTCGTACTCTTCGCGAGTCGGATAAATATCGTGGTGATCCCAGTCGATGCCGGTAATGATCGAAACAAAGGGTTGGAATGCTAAGAAGTTATGGTCAAACTCGTCGGCTTCGTAGACAAAATATTGGCTGGCCGGGTCAAAGTTGCCCATCTCGCCAAACGACATTTTAGCGCCCACCGAGTAGCTAATCGGGATATCGAAGCTCTTAAAAAGCCAGACTGCCATGGCGGTGGTCGTAGTTTTGCCGTGAGTGCCGGCGACGGCAATGAGTTTGAGATTTTTGTCAGCCAAAATGGCATTGAGCAGGACGTCACGCTTGGTTGTCTTGATATGTTCAGCGTGGCAAAAGCGCAGCTCGGGAGCGTCGGGGTGCTCGATGGCAACGGCCGATGAATAGACGAGCCAATCGATTGGTTCACGGGTGTGGGCGGCTTCGATGTCTTCGACAGTTTGCCCGATGGTAATGTCAGCGATGCCGTGCTCACGCAGGTACTGGATATACTGTGAATCCTGCTGGTCCGACCCGGAAACGCTATAGCCGGCCTGGTGGGCGATGAGGGCGAGCGGCCCCAGCCCGGTTCCCCCTATCCCTGAAAAGAAAATATGCATAACTATGATTATCCGTTATCTCACCTCTTGTAGCAAGCGGCTCTCTTGTTGATACGCCTCTTTTTGCCATTTTCAAAACGTAACCAGAAAGTTACTTCATGTCCTCTGTTTTAATGTGAACTTCTGGTTACGTTTGGAGATTCAGATTTTTGGTCGAGTTTCTCTTAATCAGAAAATGCACCGGCCGGGCAAGTCGCGTATAATCATAACCAAGATGACGAAACAATCAGATGCAAAAACAGTCCTGCAGGGCGTGAAGCCGATCTATCTATTGGCCGCCGCCGGAGTTAGCTGTATTGTCTGCATCAGATCGCTTCAGCTCAACAACATAGAAATGGGCAAACTGCGCGAAGATGTCTACGCCGCCGACAAAAACAATGGTGACGTCAGCGGGGCATTGACCAATCTGCAGCACTACGTGGCTTCGCACATGAATACCAACCTGACGCCGAAGAGCAACTCCGTCTACCCGCCTATCCAGCTCAAGTATACCTACGAACGCTTGCAGGCGGCCAATGCCAGCAATTCCAGCAACCAGCAGGTCTACAGTGACGCCCAGGCCTACTGCGAGCAGCAGGACAGCAAGGACTTCTCGGGCCGCAACCGCGTGCCCTGTATCCAGCAGTATGTTTCAACTCATGGTGCCAGCGTGCCCAAGGCCATCCCGGACGACCTCTACAAGTTTGATTTCGTATCAGCCAAGTGGTCGCCCGACCTGGCCGGCTGGACTGTTGTTAGTACAATTGCCTTATTGCTGGCAGCTATCGTCTTGTTTGTCGTCCGAAGAGTAGTTGCTTCTAAACGTCGCCACCACAAGTAGTTAGGGCTTTTTGGTAGTAGTACTGGTGCCGGTAGTCGAGCTGCTTGTCCCAGTGGTGCTGCTCGTGCCAGTGCCAGTGCTTGATGAGGTAGCGGGAGCTTGCTGAGTTGAGTTCTGGCTGGTTGTGTCGCAAGTGATCTTGCTACCATTTGTCTTCTTGTAGGCATCGATAGCTTTGACAACCTGACTGCTGTCCTGGATGTTTTCCCAGAAGATTACCTGATCAGAATTGATGAGCATTTGGTCATACGGCGCATGGAGCTCACAGCCTAGCTTGACGAGGGAGACATTGGTGTCTGTAGTGCTAGGAGTCGTTGTGCTACCTGAAGCAGTACCGTTGGTCTGGAGATAGTAGATCCCGCGCAGGTCGAGCATTGGTCCGCCGACGGAAGCAATTTTACCGAAGTAGACCTGACCGTTGTTGAGGAAGACGGCCTGATATTTGTCTTTCAGGATGGCATCTTTTTGCATATCACTGTGAAAGGCGAGCAAGAATGTCAGTGCAATAACCAATCCGGTGACCGAAAATAGCAGCAGCAGTGCGCCAACCCTGAATAATTTTGCCGGCTTCTTAACTGACTTTGTTGCCGACCCGCTTACGAATGATTGACCCGACCCGTCTGGCTGACTGGCAACGGGGGCACTTGGCCGACCCGAAGATTGATTCACGCGTCCTCTAAAATCCATTGTTTTCCTACCCCTCAAATTTGTCTTACAATTCTCGTTTTAGTGTAATACATAAGCTTTACGCGGGCAACTCGGAGTTGCCCATCTGACAACCCATCTGATGAAAGTAGTTGACAACTAAAATCGCTAAAGAGTATTTTAGGGGTACTACCACTAACCATAAGAGAGGGTAAATCCACATGGGATACAAGCACGAGAATTCAAAAGGTGTAACATACTATCTTAATTCTAAGATGGTCACACTGCGCGGCGGCAAGCAACAGCCAATCTATTACTTCAGCAAAGACGAGCGTCCTGAAGCTGTCGACCTGCCAGCTGGCAAAGTCGTCAAAGAGAACCCACGCAACGGTTTCCTGACCGTCAGCAACAAGAAATAATTTCGCAACCGCGCAATTTACAGCCGGCTCATCACGAGCCGGCTGTTTTTAGTGCCATGATGGTCATTCCTGCCATGCCCAACGGAGTTATGTCTGGTATAATCATTACCTAGTGAGCAAAAACATTCTCGAAGTAAAAAAGCTTCGCAAGGTCTATGACGATGTCGCCGTGGTCGACGGCATCTCCTTTGAAGTCGCCAAAGGCGAGATCTTTGGCATCCTCGGTCCGAACGGCGCCGGCAAAACCACTACCCTGGAAATGATCGAAACCGTGCGCCCGATCGATGGCGGTTCGATCACGGTTGACGGCCTCGACGTTGCCAGCCAGCCCGATGCCGTCAAGCGCATCATCGGTGTCCAGCCGCAGGCCCCGGCCTTCCAGGACAAAACCAAACTCCGCGAGCTGATCGAACTGTTTGCCGCCGCCTACGGTGAAAAGGTCAACCCCCAAGAATTCCTGGATGACGTCCAACTCGGTGAAAAGAAAGATTCCTACGCCGAAAAGCTGTCTGGCGGCCAGCGCCAACGCCTCAGCATCGCCGCCGCACTTGTCCACAGCCCCCGCGTCTTCTTCATGGACGAACCGACCACTGGCCTCGACCCGCAGGCCCGTCGTAACCTCTGGGAATTGACCCAGCACATCCGTGACAAGGGCGTGACCGTCGTCATGACCACTCACTACATGGACGAGGCCGAACTGCTCTGCGACCGGGTGGCCATCATGGACAAGGGCAAAATCATCGCCATCGATACCCCCAAGAAGCTGATTCGCCAGCTGTTGGACCGCGGCTTCAAAAAGGCACAGCACGTCGAGCAGGCCAACCTGGAAGACGTATTTATCGACCTCACCGGAAAGGCCCT
>DHXQ01000003.1:7637-9932 GCA_002413755.1 Candidatus Saccharibacteria bacterium UBA5152
GGGATTCTGTTTCCGCTGATGCTATTGTTTATCTTCGGCTTCATCTCCAGCGGCAACAAAGCGCCCACCTTCGGTGTGGCGGTTATTAACCAATCTCACAGTTCGTTCTCCAAGGGCTTCGTCAAGCAACTCAGCAGTAGTCCAGTGCTAAAGGTCGACGATAGTGTCAAAACCACCGCTGATGCTACCGACAAGATGGGCAAGGGTCAGCTCGACGCGACCATTGTTCTGCCTGCTAACTTCGGCGAAGTCAGCGCCAAAGGCTACCCAGTCGGCGAGGCTCAAGTCGTCTTTACCCAAAATAACACTCAGGCCGGGCAGGGACTGGCAACTGCTCTCCAGGGCCAGTTCGCCAAGATCAACCAGCAATTTACCAGAGTTGATCCGCCTCTGACTGTCGTGGCCAAGCAAACGACTCAAAGGAGCCTGACGTCGTTTGATTACGCCTTCGCTGGTGTGCTCGGGTTCGCGATTATCGGCATGGGGATCTTCGGTCCGGTGAATGTCTTCCCGGAGCTCAAAAAGCAGGGCATCCTGCGCCGCTTACACACCACGCCGCTCAAGGTCTGGCAATACTTCCTGTCGACAATGCTATCGCAGGCCATCATCGGGTTGTTGTCGCTGGCCATCATGTTCATCGTGGCTATTCTGGCGTTCCACCTCAAGGTGATCGGCAACTGGCTGGAGATCATCGTCTTCATCGTCTTTAGCATCATGATGGTTCTCGGTATTGGACTGGCCATCGGTGGTTGGGCCAAGAATGAGCGTCAGGCGGCACCGCTGAGTAACATTGTAGTTTTCCCGATGCTCTTCCTCTCTGGTACTTTTTACCCTCGCTTTGCCATGGCGGAATGGCTCCAAACTGTTTCGACATATTTGCCCCTGACCCCCGTCATTGATGGCGTTCGCCAGCTGACCACCCAGGGCGCTCACTTCGCCGACATCCTGCCACAGCTTGGCCTGATGGGCATCTGGGCGATCCTGATTTATGCCATCGCTTTCCGTGTCTTCCGCTGGGAATAACCCCGATCAAACTCGCTAAACTGCTTAGTATCTGCATTAAGCTTATGCTCTTGCATTTTTGGAATGAAAATGCTATAATGCATTTATTATGACGATAGAAACATCAGCAGCCTCGCCGGTCGAAATAGTATTTGACCCTGATGCACATAAAGCAGAGGTCTACGCCAACGGTGGCGGTGGAAACCCGTACATGACAGGCGAGAGGTATGGATCTACGACTCCCGATAACGTTCAAGCAGTCGAGGGCGTTGCAAAACCTACCGAGGGCTGGACAGGCTCTGGCCGTGGACAATCATTTGCCGGTGAGCCTTTCGCCTATGACGAGAATGGTAAGCCTGTGTGGGATCCTGACAAGCCTCTTCCGAGTGCGACCGAAGAGGAAAAGGCAGTAGTTGCTGAATGGGCACTGCGAGTCAGAGGCCAAATCCGCCCTATGAAACAAACAGGCAAAAACCCGCGCTCAGCTGCATGAATTTACAAGACCTGCCCAAACCATTCTTTGTGTTGGCCCCGATGGATGATGTCACCGACACGGTGTTTCGCCAGGTGGTCGCGTCGACGGCCGCCCCTGATTTGTACTTTACTGAGTTTGTGAACGTCGACGGTCTGCAAAGTCCGGGCCGCGACCGGGTTATCAAGAAGCTGCAGTTTACAGATACCGAGAAGCCGCTGATTGCCCAGATCTGGGGTCTCAACCCTGAAAACTTCTACAAAACTGCCTATGAATTAGCCTCGCAGGGCTACGCCGGGATTGATATCAACATGGGTTGCCCCGAGAAATCGGTGGTCAACAATGGCGCCTGCAGTGGGCTGATGCATAACCTGTCTCTTATACACATCTCCGAGCCTACGAGACTNNTCGCAGGGCTACGCCGGGATTGATATCAACATGGGTTGCCCCGAGAAATCGGTGGTCAACAATGGCGCCTGCAGTGGGCTGATGCATAACCGTCCGCTGGCCAGCGAAATCATCAAGGCTGTGCAATCGGGTGCAGCGGCAGGCGCCACAGCTGCCGGTATCTCCACGCTGCCGGTTAGTGTCAAAACCCGGCTCGGTTTCAACGAGGTCGATCTGACCTGGCATGAGTTCTTGCTGGGTCACAATCTCGACATGCTGACCATCCACGGCCGGACGCGCAAGGAAATGAGCCTGATGCCGGCGCACTGGGATGTCATCGGGCAGGTCAGGGAACTGCGCGACCGGCTGGCGCCCAGCACACTCATCGTCGGTAACGGCGATGTTGAGTCACGCTCCCAGGGCGCCGCGCTGGC
>DHXQ01000003.1:10175-10922 GCA_002413755.1 Candidatus Saccharibacteria bacterium UBA5152
AACAACGAGCATCGGGTCTACACCCTCAACAAATTCTGCAAAATCTACGTCAACGGCTTCGAAAATGCCAAGGAGCTGCGTGAGCAACTGATGGCCGCCACTTCAGCCGACGAGTTATTGGTGATGGTGGGTGAAGCACTGGAGCGGTACAAAGCTCACACGCTGGCCGTATAAATTCTTACATCCTGAACTCACCTCTGATGCTAGGGTAGAAGCAGTAAGTAAGGAGACCAACCTATGTCAGAACGCATTACTAGGCACACGCATCTCAATCAGCAGGGTTTCGGCCTCATCAGCACGCTGATCAGCCTTATTTTCGGCATTATTACCACGCTGCTGGTACTGCGGTTTATCTTTATGCTGTTTGCTGTCAATTCGCTGAACGGCTTCGTGTCATGGGTATATAGCGCCAGCCAGCCGTTTGTGGCGCCGTTTGCCGGGATTTTCCAGAATACGACCATCTTCTCGGGCCGGATTGAAATGAAGACACTGATCGCGCTGGTCGTCTTCGCTGTTGTCGGTAGTATTTTGAGCCGATTGTTCGCCGGCAGTTATCGTCCGCATCCGGCCTAGATCTGCTACTATAGAGGCAATGATCGACGCCCGGAAACTGACCAAAAAATACCGCCATAAGGTTGCCGTTGATGACATCTCTTTCACGGTCGAAACTGGTAAGGTCACTGGCTTCTTGGGGCCAAATGGCGCTGGTAAGTCCACCACCATGCGCCTGATGCTCGGCCTCGACGG
>DHXQ01000003.1:11119-11496 GCA_002413755.1 Candidatus Saccharibacteria bacterium UBA5152
AAGGTCTTGGCAGACGCCGGTAGCATCCCGGAAGCCCGGGTGGCCGAAGTGCTCGATATTGTCGGTCTCAGCGATGTTGCCAAAAAGGGTCCCGGCAAGTTCTCGCTCGGTATGAGCCAACGGCTCGGTATCGCAGCGGCAATTCTTGGTGATCCTAAGTATTTGATTCTTGATGAGCCAGCCAACGGGCTCGACCCCGAAGGCATCGCCTGGTTGCGGCAATTTATCAAAGATTATGCCGACCGGGGCAACGCAGTGTTTGTTTCCAGTCACTTGTTGAGCGAAATGGCGCTCATGGCTGACAACATCGTGGTGATTGGTAAGGGTAAGTTGATCGCCAGTACCTCGATGAAAGAGCTGATGGATACCAATGGTCA